>JBDGQL010000051.1:0-8971 GCA_042219105.1 Karumarchaeum halophilus (SeqCode)
CCGCCACCGGGGGTGGCGATCACCGGTAAACAGCTACAACAGACATTATCAGGACGTTCACGTGGTGGCGCACCGTCGTCTCAGCCTTCTCCTCGCCGCGACGATGCAGCTCGTCGTGAATCTGCTCGATTGTCATTTCCTCAGCAGCGAGCATGTCGAGGATCTTCGCCCGGACGTCATTCTCCAAGGCTTTCGCTTTCTCCGGGTCTGTCGTCACGACCTCCCGGATCGGCACGTCGGATTCGAGGAGCGCCATTCCTGTGACGACGTAAGCGGACAATGACAGTAAGAGTAACGCCACGATCCCCACAGAAGTATTACCAATTCCAGATCGCTATAACTATTATCATAATGGTTATCCGCGTCGCGCGCTTACTGACGTCCACGATGGGAACGACACACGAACAATTCAATGTCGGGGGGATGTCCTGCTCGTTCTGTGCCGAGAGCATCAATACACCCGGACACGAATAGTTCACCACGCAGGCTGATTATTCCCGGTCAAAATGATGTCTCCCGGCCAAACAACCACAGTCACGTTGACTGGTTCGTGTCCGGGTGTAAAGAAGGCTTACGCCCGGACCGACAGCGTCGAGGATGTCGACGTAAGCCTCCCCCACGAAGAGGTTCACGTCCAGTACGACGATGACCGTCTGAGTGAAGTCGAGGTGAAGGACACGCTCCATTACCGTTTGAATATTTCAATAGTCGCTTCAGGGTTCGATTCAGCGAACCGCGTGTCCATATCGACATACTCAACCGATCGCAGATTGGCGTAGAACGGCTCGTACACGTCATAGAGCCTGATACTGTCGGCTGTAAGTTCGTGGAGGAATTCGCCACCCCGGGGTGTCGAATATCTCCATCGAGTCACAGCCGACAGTATAAGTCATTACAGGATCGACCGCAAGACTGCGTGCGGTCGCCCCGAAAACGCTTACGAACGTCCCTATATCAAGCGACGGAGGAAGACTGGTCCTCCGCGGGCACGAGATGAGTCTGTCCCCAGTCCCGCATGGCAGCGATCACGTCCTCGAGATCTTCGCCGCGCTTCGTGAGGGAGTATTCCACGCGGAACGGCTTCTCGGAGACGATAGTCCGATCAAGGAGGTGCTTTTCCTCCAGATCCTCCAGGCTATCGGAGAGGACCTTCGAGGAGATTCCGTCGACTTCCTCTTTGAGCGCGTTGAACCCGAGCGGACCGTTCACCAGCAACCGATGAACGATCACCGCGTGCCACTTCTTGCCGATCAAGGTCGCCGTCGTCGTAATCGGACACCACTCTTCACCCGCGCACCACACCTCGATGGGGTCTTCGTGACTCATGTTGACAGTTTTGTGTGGGGTGATACAAAAGGATTACTTACTACAACCCGATTACACACGAATATCTTGATTCCGGTAGAACACAGTGTACATATCAATTTTGTGAAATAATGCCGTCGATCACAAGTTCGTGGAGGAATTCGTCACCTGGTGGCGAACATCTCCATCGAGTCACAGCCGACAGTATCACCAATCGGGGTCCGGATCCGGAGCCCGCATGTCCTCTATCCGGAGAATAACGACGTTGTTGGTTTCGTCTTTCGCGTCGACGCTGCCGTCGATGACCAGGGACGAAAGCGGGGTCGGGCCGACGCTCACTTGGTCGCCATCATGGAAGTCGGTGAGCGATCCGAGGACGTGGATCTCGGCGCGACATAGGTCGGGGTGATGGACCGTGGTAAGGTCGATCCCGTCGACGTTGACGTCATCCAGGGGCTCGCCGTTGAGTACCAGCGGTACCGACGCCGTCTCCTCCATCTGGTCGAGTTCGAGCGCCTCGTACGCCGCCGCGGTAGGTTTGTACCCGCCTTTCGGTCCCGGAACACCCTCGACTAGCTGGAGGGCTTTCAGGCTCTGCATCTGGTTCCTGATCGTTCCTGGATTGCGTCCGACCTCTTCGGCGATGTCCTCACCTTTCACTGCGTCCTCCTGTTCCCGGTAGAGATTGACAAGCGCAGTCAGGATGGTTTTTTGACTCGACGTGAGTTCGATGGACGACATGAGCCATCTTTCGTTGTATATTTCCTTAAATCCGGTGGTTATCCTGCCCGTCGATTGCCGGAAAGCAATACTATCAGACGTTCCGTTCGCCAGTATGAAGAACAAAACGACAGTCGGATATACTCCTCGGTTGATTTTCGGCCTATGCGCGATGCTCGCATTCTCGTCACCGGCGGCGCCGGCTTCATCGGCTCGAACCTCGCCAACCACCTCGCCACGGACAACGACGTGATCGCTCTCGATGATGGGTACCTCGGAACGCCCGAGAACCTCGACGACGACGTCGAGTTCGTCGAGATGAGTGTCGTCGAGGACGACATGCCCACCGACGTCGACGTCGTGTTTCACATCGCGGCACTCTCATCGTACGCCATGCACGAGGAGGATCCCACCACGGGCGCGCGGGTCAACGTCGAGGGGTTCGCCAACACGGTCGACCAGGCCCGCGCCGACGGCTGTGACACGGTCGTGTACGCCTCGACGTCCTCCATTTACGGCTCCCGGACCGAACCCTCTCCGGAAGACATGGACGTCACCGTCAACACGGGGTATGAGGCCTCGAAGATGGCCCGCGAGAAGTACGCGGAGTATTTCGGCAATCACTACGACCTCTCGATGGCCGGCATGCGCTTTTTTTCGGTCTACCAGGGTTACGGTGGCGCCGAGGAGCACAAGGGCGAGTACGCCAACGTGATCGCGCAGTTCGCCGACGACATCGCGAACGGCGACCGACCGAAACTGTACGGCGACGGCACCCAGACCCGGGATTTCACCCACGTCGAGGACATCGTCCGCGGGCTCGTCCTCGCCGCCGAACACGAACTCTCCGGCGTGTACAACCTCGGCACTGGCGAGGCGTACTCCTTCAACACCGTCGTCGAGATGCTCAACGACGAACTGGACACCGACGTCGACCCAGCGTACGTCGAGAACCCGATTCCCGAAGACGTGTACGTCCACGACACCTGCGCGGACCCCTCGAAGATGTACGAAGCGACTGGATGGGAGCCTCGGATCAGCTTCGAGGAGGGCATCCGCCGGGTGTGTGCGCAGCACACGTGATGGTTGTCACTCCTCAAGTGCCTTGACGAAGGCGGTGTGGCCCATCCGGTCCTCGTGGACCCTTACACCCAGACACGAACCAGTCAACGTAATTCACCTTTGATCGAGACCAAGACATCGTGTTGACCGGAAATAAGATATCCGTATGTTAATGTAATCGTGTCTGGGTGTACTGGAGATGTGCTCGGCCTGCTCTCGCGTGAGCGTCAGCTTCTCCCAGTCGCAGTTCTGGCAGACGGCGGCGTACCCGGTCACGGGCCAGTCATGTTACTCCACAGATAAATCCCTGTCGGCAGGTCGATCGTTATCAATGTCCCTGTCCGACAGTATATGACACCAGATTAGTGCGTTGTTCGACATCCCGGGGTAGCGAATATGTTCATCGAGTCACAGCCGACAGTATTACTCGCATGGATCAAAGGACCGATATGCCTGACCGACGAACCGGGCACACAGTGACGAACACGCAGATCACGCTCGTGCAGATCGACAACTACGGGCCCTGGACGGTGACCCCGGAGCCGCGCCGGGAGCCGGACCTCCAGACCCTCCAGTCGCGACTGTACGCCGATCTCGCCCAGCTCGTGGGTAACCGTGGCGGATACGTCTTCTTCGCGCGGTTCGACAACATGCTCGCGGTCACGAACGGGCTGACACGCGAGGACCACGCGATGATCCAAGAGTCGATCGGCAACCGCTACCCGGTGACGGTGAGCTTCTCGGTCGCGGTCGCCGGGACGCCCGCGAGCGCGCTCTCGACCGCCACCGAACAGCTACAGGACGCCGGCAGCGCACAGGACGAGCGCCGCCGGGAAATTCTCCGGGGCGACCCCATCCCGGAGGCCGACCGTTCCGTCGACGACGTCGAGATCGCCCACTTCGACGTCGACGACGCGACCGAGAAGTACACCGACGAACTCCACGCGTTCGATACCTTCGTTCATATCGAGGGCGGATACTACACACTGATGCGGCACCTCCACGAACAGGAGGAGTCGCTTGCCTTCTTCGTCGGCGGCGACAACGTGATTGCGGTCGGCGCGGGGCTCTCCCGGGACACCTATGCCGGAGCGATCGACCACGTGGAGCAGGAGGCAGGCGTCCGGCTGAAAGTCGGCGTCGGCCGCGATCGCGAGGCCCGGTCCGCCGGCATGGCTGCCAAACACGCTCTCGAGGCCTGCCGGGAGAACGGCACCCGCGTCGAGGGCGTGCCAGTCGCCGTCGGCGGTGACTGATCACTGCGACCCCCGAATTTAATGTCGGGACGATCAAAACCAGCGTATGGATTACGAGGCAGAGGTCGAAGGAATCGGGGTGAGCGTCGGTCAAGAGGGTGCGCGGGCGACCGCCGTCGTCCTGTCGGTGCGCGAGGAACTGGTGCCGATCTTCGTCGGTCCGAGCCAGGCCCAGTCGATGGCGTTTGCGCTCGAAGGTGAGCCACCCGAGCGACCCCTCACCCACGACCTCCTGATCGAGATGATAACCGAATTCGGCGGTGCGATCGACCGGGTTCGCATCGACGACCTGGCGGACGGGACGTTCTACGCCAAGGTCGACGCTGAACGGTACGAGGAAGGCGAACGCGAAGCGTTCGTCTTCGATGCCCGCCCTTCCGATGGTATCGCACTCGCACTCCGGGTCGACTGTCCGATACTCATCGACGAGGCGGTGATCGATCGGGCCGGGCGCCCACCCGAGGAGTTGGAGATGCGGGGTATCGACGAACAGAGGGGCGATGATCTCGACTCCTTTCGCGACGACGATCCGGACTGGTGATCGTTACACGATCGGGCGGGGGTACCCGAACACAGTTGCAACCGACCCTATGAGCCGTGTTTTTTAAACCCCGGTGGCCGGATGTAGGAATATGGCCGAGGGAACGAACCCATTCGAGAGCCTGCAGGAACAGATCGATGACGCTGCCACCCATATCGACACGCCGCCGGACGTGATCGAGCGCCTCAAACATCCCGAGCGCGTCCTCGAGGCGAACCTGGCAGTGGAGATGGACGACGGATCGATCGAGGTGTTCAAGGCCTACCGCTCGCAGTTCAACGGTGACAGGGGGCCCTACAAGGGTGGAATCCGGTACCACCCCGGAGTCACACGGGACGAGGTGAAAGCTCTCTCGGGATGGATGGTGTACAAATGTGCGACCGTCGATATCCCGTTTGGCGGCGGGAAGGGCGGGATCGCCCTGAACCCGCGCGGGTACTCGACGGGCGAACTCGAACGCATCACTCGATCGTTCGCGGAGGAACTCCGACCCATCGTCGGCGTGGACCGGGACATCCCCGCACCCGACGTCAACACGGGCCAGCGGGAGATGAACTGGATCAAGGACACCTACGAGACGCTCGAACGAACCACCGAACCGGGCGTCGTCACGGGCAAAGCGCTCGATTCTGGCGGGTCTGCCGGCCGGGTCGAGGCGACCGGTCGATCGGTCTCCTTTGCAGCGCGAGAGGTGTTCGACTACCTCGACCGGGACATCGAGAACGCGACGGTCGCCGTCCAGGGGTACGGCAACGCCGGGTCGGTGGCGGCGCGACTCATCGATGACCTGGGCGCGGACGTGGTCGCGGCGTCGGACTCCTCGGGCGCAGCGCACGAGCCTGACGGACTGGACACGCGGGCTCTCAAAGACTACAAGCTAGAGACGGGAGCGGTCACCGGATACGAGAACACGGAAACGCTCACGAACGACGAACTGCTGACGCTGGACGTCGACCTCCTCGTTCCCGCCGCCCTCGAAAATGCAATCGACGGCGACCTCGCGCGGGACGCCGAGGCCGACCTGGTCATCGAGGCGGCGAACGGCCCGCTCACCCCCGAGGCCGACGACGTGTTCACCGAGCGGGGTATCCCGGTCGTCCCGGACATCCTCGCCAACGCCGGCGGCGTCACGGTGTCGTACTTCGAGTGGGTGCAAAACCGCGGACGGCACTACTGGACCGAAGAACGCGTCAACACGGAACTCGAGCGCCTGATCGTCGAGGCGTTCGACGCGCTCACCGACGCCTACGAGGCCCACGACCTCCCGAATCTCCGAACCGCGGCGTACGTCGTCGCGATCCGGCGCGTCGCTTCCGCCTACCAACAGGGTGGGAACTGGCCCTGAACGCACCTGTCGACCCGTATACCGAACGCAGTTCGCGGATGTTTCCTCTACTCGAGTATGTCGGGGTCATCCTGATCAAGCGGGTCTTCGATATCGCCGATGATCGCCTCCAGCAGGTCGGTGACGGTTACCTGCCCGACAACGTCACCATCCTCGATGACAAGCGCGAGTTCCTGGCGTTCCGTCTGGAACTGATCAATTGCATCGCTCACGTCAGTATCGGGTGAGAGTGTCATCGGAGGTGCCGCCAGGTCAGTGAACTCACCGTTGCCGGCGGACAGTTCCTCGCGGTGGCTGAACAAGGCCGGACTGTAGACGACGCCGCGGAACTCGGTCAGATCCTCACCGACCAGTGGATACCGTGTGTGTGGGTTCTCTTCGAGTTTCCGAAAGTTCGATTCGGGATCGTCTTCAGTAGACAGTGCCACGATATCCTCGGGCGGAATCATGACCTCTCTCACCGACTGCTCGCCGATGGTCAAGGCGTTCATCACCTCCTCACGGCGGTCCTCCGCCACCTCGCCTTCCTCGAGCACCGATCCAAGCTGGTTCCGGAGGTCCGCACGGGTTTTGATGACTTCCTCACCGGTTTCGGTCCAGGACTGGGTCATCTCGATACCGAACAGGCCGAGTGTCGCCTTTGCAACCGAGTCGCCGACCCAGATGGCCGGCGCGAGTATCTTGGCAAACCAGTACAGTGGTCGTGCTCCGTACCGGGCGACCTGTTTGGAGCGTTCGACGCCGAGATACGTCGGCGTCTGCTCGCCGTGTGTGAGATGAACCAGGTTGATGAGGAGAAACCCGAGGAGGGACCCCGCGCCGACCGACGCGAGGGTGGTGTTCTCGAACAGGGGTTCGAACAGGGCCGCAAGCCCGGGTTCGGCGATGATCCCCAGTGCGATGCTGGTCCCGGAGATCCAGACCTGACACGTCGTCAGATAAAATTCCAGGTCGTTGGTCATCTCCCAGGCGAGCTCGAGCCCTGGCGTGTCGAACTCCGATTCGGGGTACTGTCTAGCTCGGGTCAGCGCGAATTCGATCGCGACGAAATACGCGTTCACCCCGATGAGGATGATGCCACCGAGAATCCGTAATCCGATCTCAGGCGGTTCCATCGTCCGGTAGTATTGACTCCTGACGGAAAATAGTGTTCGCGGAGTTCGAGCGACTCCCGAAGTTCGTGGACGGTCTCGACACCGGGAGTCACGACGACGAGACTATTCTTCGGGCTGACTGCCGCCGTACTTTAGGAGCGTGAAGGCCAGTCCGAGCGTCGTGGCCATGGCGACCGTCGTCGCAACGCCGATTGACTTCGCGCCGTCGGGGATCGACGGACCGCCTCCACCCCCACCGCCGCCGCCACCCGGGACGACTTCGATCTGGCCGACCATACCGGCGGCCTCGTGTGGGATACAGAAGTACTCGTGGACGCCCTCGGTTTCGAAGGTGTGCTCCCAGGATTCACCGCCAGGGACGTTGCCGGAGTCCTCGATGCTGCCGGTGGCGGAGTAAGCACCGCGGGCGGCGTCCTCCGAGTCGAAGCCACCGGCTGCCCAGTACGTTGCCCCCTCGGGGATTTTGTCTTGGTATGCGGTCACGGAGTGGCCGACGCCACCGACGTTCTTCCACACCACCGTATCGCCGGGCGCTACGGTCAGCGAGTCCGGATTGAACACCAGCCCGTCTGTCATATCCACTGTATGGGTGGTTCCGCTCCCGCCTGAACTGCCACTGTCCGTCCCTCCACTCTCCTCACTCGCCGCGGCGGCACCCCCCGAGGCGCCGGCGACGGCAGTCGCACCGACGGCAGTGCGGAGGAACCCACGTCGCGACACCGATCGTTCCATGCTCATTACTTCACCGTTGTGCAGGCGCCGTACTGAATACTTTGGTTTGTGACTGCCGGGAACGAGGGCCCGGCGATACTGTCTGACAGAGATATTGATAATTCGAAGGCGAAATCGCTCACGAAGTTGTAGCCAACAGTATCAGAACTCGAAATAAATGTAAAACAGGTGTCCGTTCCGACAGCAGCTCCGTCGTACCTTCTTCCGGGAGTCTTCCTGATCAGCGTACCCGCCGTTGATCTCCGAGGACGGGCTGCGGGTCACTGCCCCGACAGTCGCTGACCGCGGCAGTCCAACACGCGTCTCCGTCCCACACCGGGGACAGGAGACCGGATCAGCAAATATGTCCCTCGCCGATGACATGCGCGCGTATTCTCTAGCGTGAGTAATAATAATTTCCCCGCCGAGCATTCCGACAGACACTACAGCAGTACACCCGGACACGAACCAGTCAACGTGACTGTGGCTTGTTTGGCCGGGAGACATCATTTTGACCGGGAACAATCAACCTGCGTGGTGAACTATTCGTGTCTGGGTGTAATAATGTCTGTTGTAGCTGTTTACCGGTGATCGCCACCCCCGGTGGCGGCGAGCACCGGTAAGAGACTACAACAGACATTATAAGGTACTCGCGGTCGTCAGACTCCGTCTCCAGAAACGCCACGAGCAGGTCGATCGTCCCCTCGATGTCCGCGTGGTGGGCGCTCTCGGTGACGGTGTGGAGGTACCGCGTCGGGACCGAGATCGCGGCGACGTGTACTGTCGCGGTCGGGTCGGCACGCCTGATGGCCGAAAGCACGGCGAACAGGTACACGCGGTCGTCGAGTGCCTTGCCGGTCACGTGCTCATAATGTCTGTTGTAGCTGTTTACCGGTGATCGCCACCCCCGGTGGCG
>JBDGQL010000172.1:0-8964 GCA_042219105.1 Karumarchaeum halophilus (SeqCode)
GAACCCCCGGGACGGGGGGCCTTCGAATTATCAATACTTCTGTCCGACAGTATCGGACGGGGTCGTCGGGATACAGGTATCCGGGGGGTCGATTCCCAGCACCGATGGAGTTAACTTCCGACGGCCGTCGATTTCCGGTGTGATGTCGGACGTTCAAAGCGTCGAGAGCGCTCTCTAGAAAGTGATCCGGGAGTTCGAATGTACGTCGGGGACGATCCACAGAGCCGACGGTGACGTACTAACGCTCGTCGCCGCCGAGGACATCCCCGAGGAGGTGCTCGACAGGGTCGAGACCGTCCCCATCGGCAAGGGAATGGCCGGGATCGCGGCGAGGCGGCGGGAACCGGTTGCGACCTGTGATCTACAGACTGACGACGGAGGAGTGGCCAAAGAGGGTGCCAGGGTGACGGGGCTGAAAGGGACGATCGCGGTACCGATGGTATCCGAGAACGGGGTGCTCGAAGGCGTCCTGGGCGTCGGAAAGCCCGAGGCGTATGAGTTCCCGGCCGAGGAGCGCGCGGAGCTGCTCGATGTCGCCAGGGATATCGCGGAGTCATCGATGGCGGTATGAAGATTATCGACCCGTAGACTCCCGAAATGACTTGCAACGTATCCTATCCAAAATAAAAGAGGACGTACCGTGCGGTTCCGACGACCCACGCGAGTAGCCAGAAGATCACGTACCCAAAGACGCCGGCACGGAGCCGGAACCGCCACGCGCCCATGTTCTCATGGAGTTCCGAGATCGACATCTCGGGGTCGGGGTCGTTGTACAGGTCGTGGCGGCGCTTGACCTGAAAGATGCGGACGATTCCCGTGAGGGCGAAGGTAAGGAGGGCGTACGCCTGGACGCCGAGAAAGACGTGTAGCGCAGTGAAGCTGTCGAACCCGACCGATCCCCATATGAGGCGGGGGGCCATCCACGTCGCGACTGGCAACGTCGTCATGACGAGACCGGTTCCGACGAACTTCAGATGGTGTGTCAGCACGTCCCACGTTACCGTCTCGTGCTGGAGAATGATCCACGCGCCGTAGAGATAGAAGGGGAAACTGGCCGTGACCGTCAGCGCAACGACGGTCGCGATCGTCGTGTCTCCCAGCGTGACCATGCCAGCCGGTTAGGATCGGAGTGGCAAAACCGGCGTGACTCGTCGGTCAGTCGTCTTGGCAGCAACCGCCCGCTTCGCCGCCGAAGTCCACGGCAAGGGGCTCGGAAATCGCCCGGTTGAGGGTTTCGAGCCGTGCGACGAGATCATCTTTTGCCTCCAGGTACTCCGCCATCACCGGCAGGGAGTGT
Organism: Karumarchaeum halophilus (SeqCode); assembly: GCA_042219105.1. Taxonomy (GTDB): domain Archaea; phylum Halobacteriota; class Halobacteria; order Halobacteriales; family Hikarchaeaceae; genus CAYSJP01. Next base: position 1,298 of record JBDGQL010000172.1, read on the forward strand.
AGTTCACGCTGGAGGCCCTGTAGCTCGCGCACGTCCTCCTGCGTCGCGTCGCCGGTCTGGCGGGCCAGAGCGAGCGCCTCGCGTTTTTGTTCGAACTTCGAGATCATCTCCTGGGCTTCAGCGTCCTCCGCGACTGCGGTCTCGGCCTCGCGGAACCGCTCGTGTTCGGGCAGGTCCGCGATTGCCGCCCCGAGTTCTCCCGCGAGCGTCTCGATGCTCTCACCGTCTGTGGCGGCCGCCGCGTTCGAGTCGATGCTCATACCTAAGTTTTGGATTCGACAGGTATAGTCGTGGCGGATAGCCTGGGCGGCAGCGAAACCCACAGTGTTTATCCTCTGTCCAGATAACACTAGGACGATGGAGGCCCGCTCGCGACGCGTTTTCGTTGCCGCGCTCGCTTTCTTGGTTGTCGGGGGCGTCATGATGCCTGTGGTGCTGGCGGACTCCCACGAGTATCGTATCTCCGTCGACGGCAGCGTTCCGATCCCCGAGCAAACCAAGGAAATCGACAGGAGCGGGGTCGAAGGTAAATTCATCTTCAACGCCATCAAAGGGGTCGCCCCCGGAGAGCAGTTCAAAGCGGAAGTCAACGGTGTCCCGGGCGGAGACAGCTACCGACTCCGTCTCGAGGAGTTCGTCGACGGGGATACCCCACGTATCCGGAGTGTCGACAACATGAATGGGAACGGCCAAGCGACGTTCACGGCTCCTGAGGATCCCGGCCTGTACTTCCTGTCAGCATACACTAGCACTTACGAATCGCTCTACCCGATCATCGTCCAGAAGTACAGCGTGACTGTCGACTGGGGGGAAGTTCCGAGTGAGGCGGAATCGGGGTCGGAGATAGACGTGCACGCCAATATCACGCTCGCCACGACGCGGGGGAAGCAGAGTTTAGGGCGAGGTGACGTTGATGTTGTCATCGCGAACGAGGAGACACTTTACAACGAAACGATCTCGTATGATAACAAAGAGAGTGAGCCCCCTAAATATCTCATCTTTAACGGGAAAATCAGGATAAACGGAAACTCGCTCCCCCCGGGCGATGATTATTCCGTGTACGTCGCCGCCCGGGGCCCCGAAAAGCTCGAGGGCCTGAGAGTTCCGGTCGGGATCAGTGAACAACAGGCATTCGAGGTGACGGAACCCTCAACCCCAGCGTCAACTCCATCACCCACGCCAACGCCTACTCCATCCCCCACATCAACGCCTACTCCATCCCCCACAACAACAGCCACTCCGTCCACTACGTCAGCGTCCAACCTATCCTCCACCACAACGTCCACGCTGCCCTCCACGACAGTTCCGGTCGATAGCACATCCACGGAAACCACCGCATCTCCGGAAACTCAGACGAGGACGGATAACACCGGTACGCTACCGGACACCCTCCCAACGCTGCAGCCAACTACCGGGACCCTCAAACCCCCGGACGAATCGACCCCTACCGAGACGGAGGGTGGAATCCTCACTCCCGGAGTGGCTGAAACGGAGAGTCCCGGCGAGCAGACGACCACGGACGGACAACTCGGATTCACCGCTATCACTGCGGTCCTCGTTATCCTGTTTGGCGCCGCATTACTCCGCCGCCTGTGATACGAGTCGACAGAACACACACAGCGCCCCCGGCGCGGCCTCGTGTCGCTGACGGGTTCTCCGACAGATCATCAATTGGAGAGGGTGCCACAGAAACATTCACACACCTCGCTGATTTCCGAATAACCGATTAAAATCGGCGTGCACTTGGTGCACCCCATATTCCGCACCCCTTGATCTCGATCGCGTCATTTTCCCCTCTTGCGGTTTTGCACACTAATTGATTATTTGTCATAAAGTGTGTAGCCGGCTCAGCAGGTGCTTCGTCCTCAGTCACCATCTCATTCGATTCATCTAAAACCGGCGTAAGAGCGCGTTGCCCTCTGTGGCTGTTTTGGTGCTGTCGGGAGTTCCGTCCGTTACGCCCGTACTGATACTATTTAATTTCGTACAATAAATCGACTAATCGCCAGAGGGAAATTGATTGAACCGGAATGAGGGGGTGCGGAATATGGGGGGCACAATTAAGTAGCTCTCTTAGATGAAACGTCACCATATCACATGGCGGATGAGGCAGGAGACCGCTTCGATCCCGAGATCGACATAAACGATGCGAAGCGATCCGACATCGAGCTCTGGCTGGTCGATAACTTCGAGACGCCGTTTTTCAAACTCCGGTTCATCCTGCTCGTGCCGGTACTCGTCTCACTTCTGGGAACACTGATAATGTTCGCAGTAGGGTGGAATCACACCTACAAGGCGCTGATAGCTGTCCTGATCGAACAGCAGTTCAGCAAACAGAAAGTCGTTTTGCCGGTGATCAAGGCACTCGATACGTTCCTGATCGGGATTATCCTCTTCATTTTCGCGTTCGGTATCTACGATTTCTTCGTGAGTGTTCTCGAACCCGCCCAGGATGCTGGGGTTCGCCCGGACTGGTTCAAGTTCGAATCCACCGGCGAACTCAAAACGAAACTCGTCGAACTCGTGTTGGTCATACTCGCGATCCAGTTTTTCGAACAGATGGTGGCAGTGACTCCGGAGATCGAGGACCCGGTCACGTACCTCGTCATCCCCGTCGGAGCCGCGATCCTGGCCGTCAGCATCGGCTTCTTCAAGTGGGCAACACACTGACACGTAATTCATGTACGAACAAAGTGACGAACCGCGATGATCGGGGACGAGTCCCCCTGGCTCATGAATCTGATCATCACCATCTCCCTCCTCCCGATACTCATCGGCACTCTCGGGGAACACGTCGGAACGGAGACGATGTTACTCTCGATTTGTCTACTGTTTTTAGTCGTGACGCTGTACACCCTCATCGAGGGTCAGATCGTTGATCCCCCACGGCCAAAGAACATAGACGGCGAGTTGATCGCGGGCGCGACGCACGAGAACCCGCTGGCAGTCCACCAGTCGGAGGGCGGGAAGGGGGCGAGTGAGGAGGAAGACGAGCGCTGATAGAGTCGGTTACAGTTCGCCCGGGCCGTTACCGACGTCCGTAACCTCCGGAGTGCCCCGGAAGTACACCGCCAAGAGGATCGCGACGACCAAGAAGAGGGTCACAAGCGTGATGATCCCGACCGGCGGTTCGGGAAGCTCTTCCGGAGCCGTTCCGGAGAGGTCGACGGTTTCATCGGTATCGTTGCTCTCGATGTCGAGTTGGGCGGAGAAGTCACCCGCCGAGTCCGGCGCGAACTCGACCTCGATGGTCGTGGTCTCGCCCGGCGCGACCGTGTCGCTCCCCTCGCTCACGACGCTGAACGCGCCGGCGTCCGCACCGCTGATCCCGACCGAACTGATGGCCAGCGTAGCGTTGCCCTCGTTCGTCACCGTCACTGACTCCGTCGCCGTGTCGTTGACATTGACCTCGCCGAAGTCGATCTGGTCGGGATCGACGGCGATCGAGGGTGTCCGCACTGCGGCTTCACCAGTCCCGGAGAGGTCGACGCTTTCGTCGGTGTCGTTGCTCCCGATGTCGAGTTGGGCGGAGAAGTCACCCTCAGAGCCCGGCGCGAACTCGACCTCGATGGTCGTCTCCTCGCCCGGCGCGACCGTGTCGCTCCCCTCGCTCACGACGCTGAACGCGCCGGTGTCCGGACCACTGATCCCGACCGAACTGATATTGAGCGTGGCGTTACCCTCGTTCGCCACCGTCACCGACTCCGTCACCGTACTGCCGACGTTGACCTCGCCGAAGTCGATCTGGTCGGGAGTGACGGCGATCGAGGGTGCCCGGGCTTCACCAGTCCCGGAGAGGTCGACGCTTTCATCTGTGTCGCTGCTCCCGATGTCGAGTTGGGCGGAGAAGTCGCCCGCCGAGTCCGGCGCGAACTCGACCTCGATGGTCGTCTCCTCGCCCGGCGCGACCGTGTCGCTCCCCTCGCTCACGACGCTGAACACGCCGGCGTCCGCACCGCTGATCCCGACCGAACTGATGTTAAGGGTGGCGTTACCCTCGTTTGCCACCGTCACCGACTCCGTCGCCGTACTGCCGACGTTGACCTCGCCGAAGTCGATCTGGTTGGGATCGACGGCGATCGAGGGTGCCTGCACCGTGAGCGTCCCGACGTTCGTTCCGTTGATCGCGAGATCGTACTTGCCGGGGTCAGCAAACGAGACCTGGAACAGAATCGTCTTCGACCCGCCCGCCGAGATGGTCGCGCTCCGGGTTGCGACCGGGTCACCGTTCGCGGTGAGCTGGGCCGTGAACTCGCCGTCCGCGGTCCCGATGTTTTCGACCGTCACATCGGCGAGCGCGGTCTCGTTGACGGACACGGTCTCGGGGTTGAAACCGGTGTCCGTGATGTTGAACTCGGGTTTGTTGATCAGGACCGCGAACACCGAGAGGCCCGGTGCCTGAGCGACGAACCGACGATCGCCGTTACTCGCGGTCCCGACGAACGTCGTACTGACCGTGTCCCAGGAGCCGTTGTTGAACCGGTAGAACACGACGTCTTCGGGATCGCTACCGCCGAGCCGGGATTCGGAGAGCCGGAACTGGAAGTCGACGCTTTCGATGTCGTCGTCGGTGATCCCGACCGGCGTGACGTTGAGGTACCGCGCAACGTCACCGACGACCGGCAGTTCCGGCGCGGGATTGAAGCGGGTCGTCGACTGTTCGAGACTAACACTGGCCCCCGAGATGGTCGATATGTTGTCGGCCGTCCGGATGATGATGTTCTCGAACGCGACGTCAGCGTCGCCCAGACCGGCTGTCGAAAGATTCACGGTCTGGTTCCCCCGGAGGTTCCTGATCACGAAGCGTGCGAACGTCTCATTGAGCCGTCCTTCTTCGACCTCGAGTGCCACGGCCGTCCCGTTCAGCCCGACGACCGACGTCGCCGAGGCGGATTCGTTGGTCGGGATTTCCAGCGTTGCGGTCTTGATCCCGGTCGTGGCCGGTTCGAACGCGACGTCGATCGTCGTGCTGTCACCAGGCGCGAGTGCGGTCGGACCGGTGCCGACGACCCTGAACTCGTTCGCGTCCTGTCCGCTGATCCCGATCGAGGTGAGATTGAGCGGAACGCTCCCGTTGTTCGTGACCGTGACTGTCTCGGTCGTCGAGGAGTTCACGAACTCGGTTCCGAAGTCGAGATTCGCCGGATCCACGACGACCTCGGGCTCGGGCTCGGGCTCGGGTTGCTGAACGGTGATCGTTCCCACGTCGGTACTCCGGTTCTGGGTGTTGTCACCCGACACCGCGGCGTGTACCCACTGGAACGTCTTGTTTCCGTTCTCGAAGGAGATGCCCGTCGGCACTTCGAGGCTCACGGTTTCCCTGCTGCTACCGGACTGAACGACTCCGACGGTGAAGGGCACACCTTCGATCGCTCCGGAAGTCGTGATGTCGTTCACGCAGGGATCGTCCTCGGCGTCACTGATCGAACCCGGGATGGTGCTGTTGAGTGGGTCACAGCCGTCCTCGGTGACGTTGACGCTCACCAGGAAGGGCTCCCCGTCGACGAACCCGGTAACGTTGATCCGGGCGGTATCGGCGGGGGCGGTCTGGTTGAATTGACCGGGGATGACTCCGCTGAGCGGGAGTCCGTCGGGGGTGGTCCCGTTGATTCGCGTTTCGTTTCCAGAGACGTCAACGGTGGCGTTGTCGAGGACCACGAGCCTCTCAGCGTATGCCGCCTTGTCGAACAGGAGGACCGCGTGGTTGATGTTGTCGCCCTCGAAGTTCGCCTGCGCGTTGTACTCAATACGCTCGCCCGGCAGGACGCGGTCCTTGTTTGGCGTGACCGTCGAGCTCGTTCGCTGGACGGTGATCGCTTCGAACCCGACGAACACCGTGCTGTCGTTGAGAACGTTCGCCGAAAGCTGGCCGGTGCCCGTGTCATCGAGTTCGAACCCATCACCGCTCTCCACCGTGGTGAGTGCGAACAGGTACTCTCCCGGCTGATCGGGCGTGAACTCGACGTTTACCGTCCCGTTCTCGTCGATCTCGCCGAGGTCCCGGAGTTCGACGATCTCGACAGCGCCGCTACCGACCGAAACGTTCCCGGTCGTCTGGTTGATGCTCGTCGTAAGCGCCTCCGACAGGCTGCTGGTGTTACCTGCCCGGAAAACGTGGAACTGTACCTCCGTGCCAGCGAACCGACTCGTGTTGGCACCTGTCGTCTGCTCGAACGTCACGTTGAGCGACTCGCCGCTCTGGTACACCTTGGCGAAGTCACGGTTGATCGAGATGTCACCGCCCTCGGTCCGGAAGACGACTTCGGGGTTTCGGATCTTGTTCGCCGCGTCGGCGTCGTCACCGCGAAGCGGTAGTACGGAACGCTCCCAGATGTTCAGGCCGACGAAATCGCTGACCGGACCCTCGATAGTCTGTCCGGCGAACTCGACGCTGAACTGGGGGATCTGGTCGATGTTCTGATCCTCGGCGACCGCGATCGGATCGATCACCTGGCCGTCAACCTCGTTTCGGTTCTTGCCGCCGATCGCCGGATCGAACCGGACGTTCGAGACGCCCGGCGTCGCGCCCTCCGACACCGAGTCGCCCTCACCGATCGCGAGTTTCCCGTTCACCGGGTCCGCGTACGGCGTGTCACCGCTGGAGGCACTGCTCGGGCCACTCGAGTCGCCCCACCAGTTGTTCCGCGCGTCGAACACGCCCGTCTCGTTCTGGTTGACGATTCCGCGCGCGTTGTCCGCGATCAGCGAGCGCTGCACACGGAGTCCGTCGGTGCTCGTGTTCTCCGTGATCAGGACGCCAGCTCCGGTGTTGTCCCTGATCAAGCTCTCGAACACCTTGACGCCGCTGTAGGTGCCGCCGTCGCCGTCAAAGACGAGTGCGTTTTTCGTCTCGTTGAGACCCGACCGTTCGATCCGCACGTCCTCGATGCGGGCGTCGTCAACCGCACCCAGCCGGAGACCATCCTCGTTGCCACTGAACAGAACCGTGTTGGCGCTGACGTTCCGGATCAGGCCGGTCCCGGCCGCGGTGACGTTTGCTCCGACGGTGTTGTCGCTGGCGATGACAGTGTCCAGCGAAACGTTCCGAACCGTCCCATCGTCAGCAAGCAGCGTTAGCCCGGTTCCACCGCTCTTGTTGAACCCGGTCAGTTCGAACGTCAGATTCTCGATCACCGCGTCGGTGCCGACCGCTTCGAAGACACCGGCGTCGGTGTCACTCTCACCGAACAGTACGGTGTCAGTGCTAATACCCGAGATCGTTCCAGTTCCCGTCGCGGTAGCGTCGATTCCGACGCTGTTGTTGCCGGCGGTGACCGTATCCAGCGACACGTTCCTGATTGTCCCGTCCTCCGCCGAGAACGCCAGGCCGGTTCCGTCGCTCTTGTTGAAGCCGGCGGTCTCGAAGGACAGGTCCTCGATCACTCCGCTTCCAGTCGCGGTGGCGTTCAGCCCTGCGGAGTTGTTTGCGGCCAGAACAGTGTCGAGCGACACGTTGCTGATCTCGCCATCGTTCGCCAAGAGCGTTAGCCCGGTTCCGCCGCTCTTGTTGAACCCGGTGAGTTCGAACGCCAGGTCCTCGATCGTCGCATTGGCACCGGACGCCTCGAACACACCCGCGTTTCCATCACTCTCACCGAACAGGACGGTGTCAGTGCTGATCCCCGAGATCGTCCCGGTGCCAGTGGCGGTGGCGTCGATTCCGACAT
>JBDGQL010000088.1:0-8926 GCA_042219105.1 Karumarchaeum halophilus (SeqCode)
AGCCTCCACCGTACCCGGCGAATATCTATCAGGACTTCTGTCGACCCGTATATAACCACTACAACAGCGCCAGCGTCCCGCCTGCTAATCCGACCGTCACGAGCAATCGCCCGGCGCTCCCAAAAAACGTCGCAATGCCAAACCATAAATAATCCTCCTCGAGAACGGTGAACGCATAGATCGAAAGGGTGTCGGGGAAAAACGGAACGCACAGCGCCAGTGCGAGGCCGACGTAACCGTACCGTTGTGCGATTTTGATCGTCTTTTTTTCTGACCAGTCAACGATATCAAATCGGGACTGCTTGATCCGGCGTACCAGTGGGCCGTACTCCTTTGCCTCCTGTCCGATGTGGAACGCAAAGAGGCTCCCGACAGCTTTCCCGAAGGCACTGACGAGGATGATCGCCGCAAGGTTGCCACTCGTCGAGAGACCGAGCCGGAGCGTTTCAGCCGGTACAAGCACGATTTCACTCGGGAGCGGGAGGATGAACGCTATCAGGAATGAGTAAATCGAGATGATCGCCAATCCGGTTGGGCCGGTCGCGGCACAGACAGCACCTTCCAGCGGGGTGCCCCCTGCTGTGGCGCACCCGCCGATAAGTGGGGTGAAGGGCGAGAAAACCACACCGCTGGATAATTAGCACAAGATAATAAATCTTAGTATATTTTCTCAATATTAATAAATAGCGATACAAACCTGGAATATCAGGCTTGGCCCTCGGCCTACGACGAGACGTCGTCGGCCCGCTCGATGGACACACGAACGTCGTCACCGACGGCGGGGTCGACGTGCAACAGCCGCGCCACGGCGTCGCCGGTATCGATCAGGATGAGGTGGTCGTTGTATCAATACTTCTGTCGACCGGTATACCCCAGTGGCGGTGCCCGGACGGTCCTCGTGTCCAACACCGCGCCTGCAACGGGCGACGGTGCACGGTCGGTTCCGGGGCCGTCTCGATGGACTTTACTGCGCGCCAGCGGTACGCACCAGTAACTGATTGCTCATGTCCGGTCACGATCCAGAAAAGGTCGCCGGAGACTCTGGCGAGGGCGAGTCGCTGCGCACGCCGATCGTGGCGGTGCTCGGTCACGTCGACCACGGCAAGACGACACTTCTCGATACGGTTCGCGGCTCGGCGGTGAGTGAGGGCGAGGCCGGGGCGATCACCCAGCACATCGGCGCGACCGCGGTACCTCTCGACGTCGTTTCGGGGATCGCCGGCCGGCTGGTCGATCCCGAGGATTTCGACCTGCCCGGCCTGCTGTTCATCGACACGCCCGGTCACCACTCCTTCACGACGCTTCGGTCCCGGGGAGGCGCGCTTGCGGACATCGCGGTGCTGGTGATAGACGTGACAGACGGCTTCCAGCCCCAGACGGAGGAGGCGCTCGACATCCTCCGGCGCACGCAGACGCCGTTCATCGTCGCCGCGAACAAGGTCGACACCATCCCGGGGTGGAACCCCAACGAGGACACCCCCATACGAGCGAGCATCGAGGAGCAGTCCGATCGGGTGCAGTCGGATCTCGACGACCGCCTGTACGAACTCATCGGCGAGCTCTCGGATGCGGACTTTGCCGGAGACTTCTACTGGCGGGTCAGGGATTTCCGTGACACGATCGGGGTCGTCCCTCTCTCGGCGCTGACCGGCGAGGGCGTCCCCGACCTGCTGACCGTGCTTATGGGTCTCTCCCAGCGGTACATGAAATCGGAGATGGCGGTCGACGTCGGCGGCCCCGGCGTCGGGACGGTGCTCGAAGTCACCGAGGAACAGGGCTTCGGGACGACGGTCGACATCGTCTTGGTCGATGGCACGATACGCGCCGACGATCGGATCGTCGTCGGCGGCGAGACGAAGCCGATCGTGACGACCGTGCGCGCCCTGCTGTCGCCCCAGCCGCTCGCGGAGATCCGCACCGAGAGCCGCTTCGAGCAGGTCGACGCCGTCGCCGCCGCCGCGGGGATCAAGGTGGCTGCGCCCGACCTAACTGACGCGATGGCCGGGGCGCCGGTTCGAGTCGTCCGGGACCGTGACGTCGCGGACGTCGTCGCGGAGGTCAGGGCCGAACTCGCCGAGATCGCGGTCGAGACGGACGAGCAGGGGGTCGTCGTGAAGGCCGACACGCTCGGGAGTCTCGAGGCGGTCGCGAACGCCCTCGGGGAGGCGGAGGTGCCGATCGTGCGCGCGGAGGTCGGCGACGTCGCTCCGCGAGACGTCGCGGTCGCGAGCACCGCCGCCGACCCGGTCGACCGCGCGATCCTCGGGTTCAACGTCGACGTTCTCGAGGCTGCCCGCGAGGAGGCGGACATCGAGGGCGTCGAGCTGTTCGTCGACGACGTGATCTACCAGCTCGTCGAGTCCTACGAGGAACACGTCGCGGCGATCGAGGACGCCCAGCAGGAGACGATACTCGAGAACATCACCCGCCCGTGCCGGTTCCGGATCCTCAAGGATCACGTCTTCCGGCAGTCCGATCCGGCCGTCGTCGGCGTCGAGGTCACGTCTGGGACCCTAAATCGGAACGTTCCGGTTGCGCTGTTTGCGGACGCCGAACCCGACCACGTCGGGACTGTCCAGGGCATACAGAACCAGGGCGAGGACGTCGAGGAGGCCCGTTCCGGCGAGCGCGTCAGCGTCGCCATCGACGGTCCCACCGTCGGCCGGGGGATCGACGAGGGCGACGAGCTGTGGGTCAACCTGCCGGAAAAACACGCGAAGATACTCGAACAGGAACTCCGGGAGGACCTGCCGGCCGACGAGCGCGAGACGCTCCAGGCGTTCCTGGAAAAGCGCCGATCTTTGGATCCGTTCTGGGGGAAGTAGGCCTGGCCGCTGGACCACCCGTCCGATGGCGCTACGCGCCAGTCTCCCTACCCCCAATCAGTGCGCGCTATACGGGTCGACAGAACTGTTGATAGAATTAGCCTCCACCGTACCCGGCGAATATCTATCAGGACTTCTGTCGACCCGTATACCTGCCGGGCCGGGTCAGGCTTTATGTCCTGCCGGAACGCAAACCCCATCATGCAGTTCGTCATCATCGGAGCGGGGCGGGTCGGACTACGGACGGCGGAGGTGTTGCGCAACGCTGACCACGGGGTCACGCTGGTCGAGCGGGACGTGCCGACGGCGGAGACCGCTCGCGAGCGTGGATTCACCGTCGTCGAGGGCGACGGATCCCGCGAGGAGATCCTGCTGGAAGCCGGCATCGAGAGTGCAACCGGCCTCGGGGCGCTGTCGGGCGATCCGAACGTCAACTTCGCGGCCTGCATGATCGGCAACCACTTCGACTGTCGCACGCTGCTTCGCATCGACGACGGCTATCGCGAGGAGATTTACCGGGAGTACGCCACACAGGTCGATGAGGTCATGTACCCCGAGCGGCTGGGGGCGATCGCCGCGAAAAACGCCATGCTGGGTGGGAACGTCCGCGCGATCATCGACATCGAGGAGAGCCTCCAGGTGCTCGAACTCACCGTCTCGCCGGAGTCACCGATGCTCGGGTACACTATCGAGGAGCTCGAGCTTCCGGGCGGATCGGAGCTACTCGCCTACGGGAGGTCCGGCGAGTCCATGGGGATTCCACTTCCCGACGATTCCTTCGAGGTGGGCGACAGCGTGGCCGTCCTCGCTGACTTCGACGTTCTGCAGGAGGTCAGACAGATAATCGTCGGTGACGCAACAGCCGGGGCACGCGCGGGGTGACACACATGGTTACTGCCTACATCCTGGTCAAAACACACACCGGGGACGCCGACCGGATGCGGAACGCAATAGCCGGCATCGACGGCGTCGTCGACGTCAGCATCGTCGCCGGCGACGTCGACATCATCGCGAAGGTTGAAGTCGAGACTCCGGGAGACGTCAAGTCGATCGCTGCCGACGGCATTCACGGCATCGACGGCGTCGAAACGACCCAGACGTACGTGTCGATGGACTGACCGCGACGATAGTCACGCTCAGCGTCGACGGTGGGCGAAGACGAATCAGAGAGGCGGGCCGCCGGCCCCCTCGGATCGGTCCTCCGCCTGCTGGATGAGTCCGGCGACCGGGTCACGGTACTCGTATCCGGGGACGATCCCCTGGACGTAGGTCCCTTCGACGAAGTCAACGAGTGCCTTTGCGTCCTCGGTTCCGCGCGCCGGGGCGGTCGTCTCGAATCCGATCTCGACGTGGACCTCGTCGGATTCGAGATTGAGCGTGACCAGCGGCGGTCCGGGATCGACGCGCGTGGTGCCGCCGGGGTGTTCGATCCGGCGCTCGAACGTCTCGAACCAGCCTTCCTGAACCACGGGCGCGACCTCCTCGGCCTCGACCGTCGCGTCGAGAGTCGGAACCGACACGGATACCTCATAGAAGAGCATCTCCCCGGCCGCGTCGACGCGAACCGTCGCGTCGAACGGGGTCGTCGTCACCGCGTACTCCTCGCCACGCTTCTCGAACGCGCCGTGACCGGCAAGCGAGCGCTCGGCCGACTCCAGTAACGCCTCGGGCATGGATACCGCGTAGGTCGTAGCCGGACAAAAGGACGTTGTGTCGAACCCGCATGTGCCACCTCCTGCCGGGCCACCCGCCTCCCGACCGGCGTTCCGTCGCCGTTCTTAACACCGTACGATACGTACCACGAGTATGAATCCGATACTCTGCGACGGCGAGACCGGAAGCGCACGCGACGGGTCAGGGGACACATGCTCTTAGTCCGTGGAACCGCAGGCGGCACTGCACTGACCGGAACGATCTACGAGCGGGGAGAGGACCCGCCGGAATACAGCGGGTCGCCCAACGACCAGGCGCCGTACGTCTGGGTGTGCGACGAGTTCTACGAAGTCGCGAGCGGCGGCGCCGCGCAGGTCGTCGATGGCCGGGAGATACAGATCGCCTTCGAGTCGCCGATGCCACGCGGGTTCGACACCCGCGAGCGGGCACTCGAAGGAGCGAAGGAACACGTGAGAACGCAGTTCGCCCGTATCGGCGTCGACGGCGACGTCGAGATCGAGGTGATCGACTCGGACTTGGAGTGACAAACGAGGGCTCATCGAATGTCCCCTTTCGAGAACGGTTGTGGGAAGAGTTCGGACAATTGGAACTCGGTCGCGGTTTCGCCATCATCTACAAGAATCGTCAAGGAACCGCCGTCGAATTCGGTCAGCGACTGCAGACACATACCACAGGGAGTCCCGCCGTTTTTTGTCGAGACGGCTAACGTCTCGAATTCGCGGTGCCCTTTCAGTACTGCCTGTGAGAGAGCCGCTTCCTCGGCGTGCAGGGTATTGCTGAAGTTTACGAATTCAACGTTTGCTCCGGTGAATACACCCCCATCCTTCGTCTCTATGGCGGCACCAACCCGATAGTTCGAGTATGGGGCGTAAGCACTCTCCCGCGCCGATCTAGCTTTTTTCACTATGTCTTCCATACTCCCCGGAACACTCCAGTCGGCTAAATTGATGGGAATTTATGAGGTCGGATGTGCATATACACCCGGACGCCCCGCGTAGTCGCCTGCTCGGGTCCGACCGCACGACTGATTTTCGAGAGAATTGGGTGAGAATCCGGAAAGGATATATGACCGTGCGCTCCCAATTTGACCTTACAGGTAGAACAACATCCATGCCAGAGTGTGATCACTGCGGCGAGCACGTCTCCAAACAGTTCGCGCGCGTCTTCGAGAACGAGAACGGCGAACTGCTCGCGTGTCCCGCATGTTCGGCGAACGCCGGCATCGCCGAGGTCGCTCGCCGCCGCATCCAGAAGGCTTGACCTCCTCCCACCCGTGAACGGGGTGGGATTCCCACGGCACCGCACCGCTGGGTTGGGAGTTTCAGGTTTGCAGTCTAGTCGGCATGACCGGACTGCTGGCGTTAACGAGAACGGAGTTCTCGTTCGCACATCAGAAATCAAAGATTTCTGAGGACGGGGCCAATCCGCCGTTACTCCTATCCCGGCATGGGATTCAGAGTTACCGTGTTGCTCGGAATCCACAGCCAGCGGCCCGAAGGGGATTCCTTCAGACGTGGTGTGGCCCGAATCCCGATATTATCCGTTTAACAGGGCGGCGAAACCGCCTCGGTGTGGTCATGCCTACGTTTCGATTCATTATAAAAACTCCGGGATTGCCCAATTCCGTGGATTGGTTCCCAGTTGTCGGCTTCATCCACACCCCTGAAGGGGGTGGGCTTTCGCCTCGCTACCGCTGTAAGATTTATTTGACTCCGATTCATATGAGAAAATGGTCTCACAGGCCCAGAAGTGGTCGGTGAGACGGGCTGTCCGTCAGCCAGCCCCAGAGTCAGGGGACAGCGAAGGAGTCCCTCCGACTCCCCACCAGGAAGCCACCTGAGAAAGCCCCTCGTTAGAAAGCGAGGGGCGTGGGGCTTTCAGGCAGGGAGCGCGAAACTCGGGAGTCCCACTGACAAGCCAACCCCTTCAGGGGTTGGTAGCTGACGTTGGATCCGACAGCGGGACAAGGCATACGTTTCGGCGTTCCGAACGACCTCACGAATGTCCGGTTTCGATCCACACGAGTACCGCGACCGACTGAAGCTGCTCGAACACGGACGGGAGAAGGCGGTCTACGCGAACCGCGAGGGCGTCCGGTGTCCGGTCTGCGGTCGCGTCTTCGATCGGGTGCTCTCGACGGAGGAACGGAGCCGCCAGTTCAGGCCCGAAGAGCACATCGAGTTCTGTGTCCTCCGTGACGGCCACGAACTGTTCCTGTTCACACACCGGCCCGACTGACCGCCGGTTTATCCCCGGGGAACAGGGGATTCATTGATTGATGTCTTCGAGGTGTTCTTCGAGGGCAGTCCGGCCGGTCGAAGTGAGGTGAACGCCGTCCTCATTCGTCTCGACCAGTCCCTCGTCCTCGAGTCCGTTGAGCAGCATCGACACTTGGCTCGGTTCGATGCCGAGCACCACCGCGAGGTCGGCAGCGCCGCCGCCCGAGTGGAGCGCTACGAGGAGTTCCTTCTCTGTGGTCGAAAGATCCAGATCCGAGATTTCAGCCCGGCGCTTGCCGTACTCCATCCGCAGGATCCGTCCCATGAGGTTCCGGCGTTGTTTCGACCGGACGTCGATCTCGGTCGTCATGCTCGTTCCGCCCTGCACGTGCCGGATCGAGAGCACCTGGCGCGCCGCGCCCTGGACGGTCCGCTCTGGGCGGCCAAAGCCGACGACCGACTCGAGCGGTACCCGGAACGGCGTCTTGATGTCGCCAAAGGAGACGCTCTCCTCGCCGAGGTACAGCGTCGCGGGCTCGAACCCGCCACTGGCAACGCGTCCGCCAATCCGTGAGGGGTGATTGAGCAACACGGTCCGCCCGTGAAGCTGGGTCCTGAACAGGAGCCAGCCGAACCTGTCGGCCGCGTCGCCGTCAGCCTCGATCGTTGTCGTACGAGGAGGTTCCTGCCCGGGCGACGCGAACGCCACCACGACGCTGCTGTTGAAGTACTGGCTGTACTCCTGGGGAACCCGTTCGAGGATTACATCGACCATCCGTGATAATTGAAGAATCCTCTTCTGATCGGGGCCGACGAGCACAAGCTGGTCGTCGTTCAGAAGCACTCGCCCGTCGACCGGCTCCCGATCCCAGGTACCCTCCAGTGCGAAGGTCCCCATGAAGTCCGCGAGCAGCCCGCTGGACTCGCTCACCGGGAACACCTCCGAACGACCGGAGGTCGCGGCGGTCGGGGGCGAACGTGGGGACTCGGACGATTGTATGGCATGGGGTCAGACACTGATGACGGTGGTCGTGAGAATCTGCGTTACGATCGCGATCACGCTCCCGAGCCACGTGAACGCGGTGAAGTGATACAGCGATGTGATCCTGTTGCCGCCATCGACCGTCCGGATCATCAGCGAGGAGAGGGCGGCGTTGAACACGATGATCGTCGTGAGGAGGAATTCGATCTGGGGGATGTTGTAGGCCTCGGTGTTGATGATCTGGGCGAAGTCGAACTGGCCGGTGGCCGACTCGAGACCGAGCGACAGCCCGGACAGAACGTCGACCACTGCGAGACCGATGAAGAACGCGAACGTGGAGGCGGCGGTGATGCCATACAGCAGGCCGATGAGCGTGATCGTCTCCTGGCCCCGGCGATCCCGGAGCTGGATGACTCTGTTGGCGTTCTCGCTTATTAGCTCTCCGAGACTCTTGGGATCGCCACCCATCTGCCGACCCTCGCGATACATGTCGCTAAATCTCCGGATCAGGTGTGACCGGGCCTCGACGGCGAACATGTCCCAGGCTTCGTTCGGGCTCACGCGCATGTTGAGTCGCAGATATAGGTCGTTGATCGTTTCCGTGAGCGATCCAAAATCCTTCCTGCGGAGATCTTCGAGCACCGCGGAGGAGGTGCTCTGCTTTGCGCTCTCGCTCGCCCCCAGCGCTCGGATGAAGCTCGGGAACTCCTGGTCGCGGCTTTTGATGCGGTTCTCCTCCATCCGAACGACGAGTCCCGGGAGCGCAAGCGGTGCCGTCGGTAGCGCCGCGTAAAGCGGGATCGGGACCGACTCGAACCCGAGCAGCGCCGCCAGGTCCACCGGGAGGAACCCGAAGAGATCCCCGGCAATGACGATGATCAGTGCCAGGCTCAGCGTCCCTGCGATGATGAGGGAGATTATCGCCCGGCGGTCGAGCTAGAGGCTGGTCTCAGCGGGATGGTACCACAGGGGATCGATGGGCGTCACCGTCCGTAGCGCCATGAAGAACCCGATCTGAATGAACATGTACAGCATGATCACGGCGGTTACCGTGAGCGCAGGGTTCGTTCCCGTCAGGATCGGCAAGACGACCGCGAACACCAGCCCGAACGTCATGGGGTTATTCACTTGGTTGGCGTTAATAGTTTTGGTGAAATGTGATAGTTATCAGATACTTCCCGCTAAATTCCTCTTGTATCGTTCATTAAAAAATATGCGACTAGTCA
>JBDGQL010000195.1:0-8650 GCA_042219105.1 Karumarchaeum halophilus (SeqCode)
TGATCGCCACCCCCGGTGGCGGCGAGCACCGGTAAGAGACTACAACAGACATTATCAGGGCCTCGGCTTCGCCGGCATCGTGCCGGTCATCACGACAAGTATCGGTGATATACTGTCGGACAGAAGTATTGGTAATTCGAAGGCCCCCCGTCCTGGGGGTTCGATTATCAATGTCTCTGTCCGACGGTATACCGCAAGGAGTGTGACGAATAGGGATTGCCCTCACGAGTCAACCAGACTGTTTCCTGCTCGTCGTATTTTGTATAGTGTTCCCGTTCGCTCAGCCACCGCTCCAAAAACGTGGCCGTCCGATCACGAATACTCACGATCCAGTTGTCCCGTGATTTTGCGCTGTCCTGCCGGGGAATCCGAAGCACTGCGTTTTCAGTATCTATCCACTCAACAGACGCTCGCTTCACCTCGACTGGTCTGAGTCCCGTATCCAGGGACGTCCAGACGAGTGACGGGATTTTGAAGCTGTTTGCGCGCTCCCAGTCTTCGCGTGTGAGTTCTGATCTGGGTATTTCGAACCGCTGAGCGAGGTATTGTTCCCAGCGGTCGCGTTCGGTAGGCGAGACATTCGAGTAGTTGGGGATACTCCCATATTCAAGCGCCGCATCGCGGATCTGTGTGCGCTCGTCACGAGTCAGGTAGTCCTTGGGGCTTGTTGCAGTGTTGTCGGAGAATCTGATGCTGGGATCCCAGGCATCTTCACCGCGTTCGTGAGCTCGCCATTTGAACAGCATCTTGGCGGCTTTCTGGCAGTTGGTTTTGTGAGTGTTGCTGTAGTCTGCTTGTGCCAAGTGACGCATCCATGCATCAGCGTGTTCATGGCTGATGTGAGATGTGTAGCCGTTTTCTTGCTCCCAGACCCAGCGATAGAATTGGTCCATACGGTAGGCACGCGGTTTGACAGTCCCAAGCGCGTATCCGTCGCCCCGTTTAGGGGATTTTCCGAAGGTGAGAAGCCATGAGAGGCAATCTTCACGTTCGGATTGATAGTCCAGACGTTGTTTTTGATTGAGGTAGTCGGCTGCTGGTTCGGTCACGACTGTGAGTTCGGCTGGCAGGGTCATCGCTCACCAACAATTCCTATTTGTTTGTCTACATGTGTGATTCGTTCGAACTGACATGGTCTAGCAATACGACCAATCGCAAGATGGCGTGGGGTTCGGGGATTCGTCTGAATCGACATGCCCTGTGACATTGGTTGATTCGCTTACTGGTCACAGTCAAAACCCGGAGAAGGCGTCGGGGTGAATGCTCCGACCGGGATTTGAACCCAGGTCCTTGCCTCGAGAGGGCAAGATGATTGGCCGGACTACACCATCGGAGCGCTACCGCACTCTCGATCCCACGTTTTGTGCGGGATATCGAGGCGTACACGCGATTCTCCCCGCGAGACGCGTATAACGGTTTTGAATCGTCGCCGGTGAGCCACCGAATGACAGGGTTCAAACGACCCCGACAACTACCCCGTCCCGATGGGAAACGCGTCGCTTCGTGACATCGCCGCCATCACTTCAATCTCCTTTGACGAGCTTGAGGGAAGCGTCGTCGCCATCGACGCGCACAACTGGCTGTACAAGTACCTGACCACGACGGTGAAGTTCACTGACTCGCCGACGTACACGACCGCCGACGGCGATGAGGTAGCGAACCTGATCGGGGTCGTTCAGGGGCTCCCGAAACTGCTTGAGGCAGGTATCACGCCGGTGTTCGTCTTCGACGGGGCGCCGACGGATCTCAAAGCCGAGGAGATCGAGTCCCGCCGGGAGGCACGCGAACGCGCTGAGAAGCGTCTCAAGGAGGCACGCGAGCGCGACGATCAGGTCGCGGTCGCTCGACTCGAATCCCGCACCCAGCGACTCACACCCACGATCCACGAGACTACGCGCGAGTTGCTCGGCCACCTCGACATCCCGGTCGTGGAGGCGCCGGGCGAGGGTGAGGCACAGGCCGCGCATATGGCTCGCCACGATCCGGATGTGGATTACGCGGGCAGCGACGACTACGACACGCTGCTGTTCGGTGCGCCCCGAACGCTCCGGGGACTCACCAGTTCGGGTGATCCGGAACTGATGACTCTGGAGGCGACGCTCCAGCGGCACGACCTCACCTGGGAGGAACTAATCGACGTCGGGGTTCTCGCCGGAACCGACTTCAACGAGGGCGTCGGAGGAATCGGACCCAAGACCGCGATCGGCGAAATCAAGGAACACGGGGATCTGTTCGAGGTGCTCGCGGTGCGGGACGCGTCGATCCCACACGCCGAGCGCGTCCGCGAACTGTTCCTCAGCCCGGACGTGACCGAGGAGTGTACGTTTACCACCGACCCGGACCCCGACATCGGCCGCGCCCGGCAGTACGTGACAGAGGAGTGGGAAGTTCCGGCAGACGAGGTCAACCGCGGGTTCGAACGCATCGAGGCTGCGTTAGTCCAGACCGGGCTCGACCGGTGGACGTAGCCGTTACCGGCACCGAGACACGTCCTTTTTACTCCCGGATCGTGGAGTCACTCATATGCAGTCCCTCCACCCGAGGGTGCGTCTCCAGTGGATCCTCACGGCGTTCGTGACCGCGTCGGTGCTCGCAAGCGTAGTCGTGGTGATCGCCGTCGCCGTCGACGTCGTTTCGATCCCGTCCTACGTCCCCCCCGCGGTTGGGACGACCCTCGGTCTCGCCGGCGTCCTCCATGCCCTCGCACGGTTCGACCGCTGGCGCTACGAGATCCAGGAGGACGCGCTGTATCTGGAGCGGGGAGTCATCACCGAAGTCGAGACGGCAGTGCCGTTCGTTCGCGTTCAGCACGTCGACACCCAGCGGGATCCGATCGCCCGCCTTCTTGGAATCGCGTCCGTGGTCGTCTACACCGCGGGGTCGCGCGGCGCGGACGTGACCGTCCCAGGACTCACTCCGGACCGAGCCGAGACGCTTCGAAACCGGCTCCGCGAACTGGCGGTCGAGAGCGAACCTGACGACGGCGTATGAGGCGGCTCCATCCGCTCGTTGGCGCGGTGCGTGCTCTCCAGTATGGGTTGTATGGGTTCACGGTCCCGTTTTTCGGCATCAGTATGGCAGCGAACGTATTCGACGGACTCATCGGCATTCTATTTCCCACGGTCATCCTCGGAGGCCTCGCCGGAGTGATATACGGTGCCGTGTCCTACGCCCGGTACACCTACGGGATCACCGAGGAAACCTTCGACGTTGCCTCCGGCGTCGTCGGTCGCCGGAAACGCGAGATTCCGCACCGCCGCATCCAGAACGTCGACGTGACACGCAGTTTCTGGCAGAAATTGCTCGAGGTCGCGACTGTCCGGATCGAGACGGCAGGCGGCGGGAGCACCGAAGCACTTCTCGATTTCGTTGCGGATCCGGAGGCGGAACGGCTCCAGCAGGCCCTCCGCGAGCGGCGGGTGGCTGCCAGACGCGACGAAGCCACCGAAGACGCCCCGGAGGGAGACGCCCATGCGAGCGGGAGCGAAGGCGAAGGTGTCGCGGGTGAAAACACGGAAGCCGCGGAAGCGGAACCCGCCGGCCACCGTGAGGAGCAACGTCTCACCGGTCTGTTCGTGCTCTCCGACGTGGAACTCGCCATACACGCCGCGACGACGTTTCGACCGGGCGTGCTTGGCCTGCTCGTGATCGGGACGCCCCTCCTCGGCGAACTCGTCGCCGACCTCCTCGTAGCGCTCGCGGCCCCTCTCGGCGGGCCCGAGAGTCTCGTCCTTTCGACGCTGTCGCCCGACGAGGCCCTCGCAGTCGCCATCGTCGGCGTTCCCCTCGGAATCGCGAGCGCGTGGGCCCTGGGGATGGCAATCGGCGTGAACCAGTACTACGGGTTTCGGCTCGGCCGGCGGGGCGAGGAACTGGTGTACGACCGCGGGCTCCTCTCGGAGTTCAGCGGGACCATCCCCCTGGAGAAGGTCCAGACGCTCACGGTCACCGAAAACGTCTTTCAGCGGGCGCTCGGATACGCGGGACTCTCGATTGACACCGCCGGGTACGCCGGCGGAAACAGCGGCCAGGGCGGCAACCGATCGGCGATCCCGCTCGCGAAACGCGAGCGAGTCATTACACTGGTGGATCTGCTCGAAGGCGCCACGTTGGATGCAGCGTTCACTCGCCCGCCCAAGCGCGCACGCGAGCGCTACGTGGTCCGGTACGCGCTGGCGCTCGGTGCCGTTCTCGCCGTCGCCTTTGGCGCGTCACGGGCCATAGCCGGGTTCTCGCTGTGGTGGGCGCCGGGGCTCCTCGCGCCGGCGATTCCCGTCGCCGCACATTTCAAGTGGAAGCACAGGGGGTACGCTCTGGGTGAGAACCACCTGCTCGTCCGATCCGGGTTCCTGATACGCCGGACACAGGTGGTCCCCTACCACCGCCTCCAGACCGTGACGCGGTCCCGGACGGTGTTCCAGCGCCGGCGGAACCTTGCACATCTGATCGCAGACACGGCGAGTGGCGGCGTGTTGAACCGTGTCCACCCGGTAGCCTACGACCAGTCCGACGAACGCATGCGGACGCTCCAGACCCAGCTCAGGGAGCGCCTGCAGACGAGCCTCCGGGAGTGACCGCGTCGCGTGATAAAGAGCCTACCGCAGTCAGTCCGCGCTGTCGCTCTCGTCTCGTTTCTCGGGACCGACGCCATACGCCTCCCGTGCCCGGTCCGCGGTAATCTTCCCCAGACGCAGGTCCCGAACAACACGCTCTATCGGGCGGTCCGCGGGGTCGCCGTACCCGCCACCACCCGGCGTCCGGATGCTCACTACGTCGCCCTCCCGCAGGTCCCGTGGCGCCTTCGGGTCGAGGCGCTCTGTCGCCGTCGTATACGGGTCGACAGAACTGTTGATAGAATTAGCCTCCACCGTACCCGGCGAATATCTATCAGGACTTCTGTCGACCCGTATATCACCTCCGCTGTCGTCACCGCCGTCATTCGTGCGGAGGTAATCGGCTCCCGGTTCGCCGCTCTCGCCGCCGGCGACCCCATATGGCGCGTGGTCACGGCGGTCGGAGAGCAGGTTACACCGCATCGGACCACGCGCCTCGACGTCCCGGCGGAGTCCGAGCCCTCCGCGGAACTCCCCGGCACCGCCGGAGTCGGGACGGAGTGCGTACCGCCGCACCCGGAGAGGGTACGCGGTCTCGAGCACCTCCGCCGGCGTGTTTCGCGTGTTGCTCATGTGCACGTGGACGCCGTCCATTCCGTCGGCGCCGGCGCGGCCTCCGAATCCGCCGCCCTGGGTCTCGTAGAACGCGAACTGATCGCCGTTTCTCGGATCTACTCCGCCAAGGGTGAGGTTGTTCATCGTGCCCTGCCCGGCCGCGGCGACGCGCTCCGGCACGGCCTCCGCCAGGGCGCCAAAGAGCACGTCAACGACGCGCTGGGACACCTCCAGGTTTCCGCCGACGACCGCCGCGGGCGGATCGGCGTTCACTACCGTCCCCGCCGGCGCCTCGATCTCGACGGGGCGATAACACCCCGCGTTCGGCGGGATCGCTGGATCGGTGACACACCGTACCGCGTAGTACGTCGCGGAGGTCGTCACCGCGATCGGCGCGTTGAGCGCGCCCGGCCCCTGGGGGTCCGAGCCCGCGAAGTCCGCCACGATCCGATCGTCATCGACGGTGATCGTTGCTGCGATCGTGACCGCCTCGCCGCCTCGTCCATCACTGTCGAGGACGTCCTCGAAACCGTACTCTCCATCGGGCAACTCCGTGATCGCTGCCCGCATGCGCTCCTCGGAGTAATCCTGGATCGCGGCGATTCCGTCGGCGACCGTCTCGCGACCGTACCGCTCGACGAGGCCGCCGAACCGCTCGCGGGCGGTCTGGTTCGCGGCGTGCTGGGCGCGCAGGTCGCCCGCGCGCTCATCCGGGGTCCGGACGTTCGCGAACAGCAACGCTGCCACGGCCTCGTTTCGCTCGCCCGCCTCGTACAGTTTGACCGGCGGAATCCTGACCCCCTCGGCGTATATTTCGCTCGAGTCGGCGGCGATGCTGCCGGCGTTGGCGCCGCCGACGTCGGCGTGATGGGCGCGGTTCGCCGCGAGCGCCACCATGTCCTCGCCATCGAAGATCGGGGCGACCAGCGTGAGGTCGGGCAGGTGGGCGCCGCCGTGGAACGGGTCGTTCGACAGTATCGCGTCACCGGGAGCGAGCGTCTCCGGCGGGAACGTCTCAAGCGCCGCGGCCACCGAGTGGGGCATCGCACCCAGGTGGACCGGAATGCTCTCGGCCTGGCTGATCATCGCACCCGAGGAATCGAACAGCGCCGACGAGCAGTCCCGGCGATCGGTGATGTTGGGCGAGTGGGCGGTCCGCACGAGCGTGGCATTCATCTCTTCGGCGACACCCCGGCAGGCATTGCGTAACACCTCGAGGGTCACCGGGTCGACTCCGCCATCCCCAGTCGGTCCCTCGTCCCCGTCTCCAGTCGGTCCCCCTTCCTCGTCCGGTCTCCGGTCGTGACTCATACCGACACCCCCAGGTGGAGGGTGCCCCGGTCGTCGCGTTCGCCGGTCGATCCAGGAGGGACCACGACTGTACTCTCGCTGCCCTCGACGATTACGGGACCCTCGATCCTCGCTCCGACGGGAAGTCGGTCCCCGTCGTACACGACCGCCTCGCGACTTTCCCCTGCTCCGTCGACCCCCGATCCGAACCGCACCCTGCGCGTTTCCCGGCGCGCGTCATCGAGGTCACCGTCGCCCTCGACGCGCAGGTCAGGTGCGTCGACGCGACCACGGGCGCGCAGTCTAATTGCCGTGAGCTCCAGCGGCTCTCCGGGGCTGGCGTGCCCGTATCGCGTCTCGTGGCGCTCGTGGAACCGCTCGGCGACGGTTTCCAGTGCGTCGGCGTCGATCGGATCGGGAGCGTCGACGGCAAGATCGAACGCCTGGCCCGCGTAGCGGACCTCGAGCGCGCGCTCGAATCCCTGCCTGTCGGCCGGAACGCCCTCCTCGGCGAGTTGTTCGCCCCCCCGGGCCTCGAACGCCGCGAAGCGTTCCTCGATCGCCGCGGGATCGAGCGACGCCCAGTCACGAACCCTGGAGGTGCCGTAGTCGTACAGCGTGTCGCTTGCCAGAAGGCCGAGCGCGGAGAGCGCACCTGCCGCCTGGGGCACGAGCACGTGCGCCACGTCGAGGGCGGCGGCGAGTTCGGCCGCGTGCAGGGGTCCCGCCCCGCCGAAGGCGACGAGCCCGAGATCGCGCGGGTCGTGGCCACGTTCGACCGAGACCACTCTGAGCGCTCGCTCCGTGTTCGCGTTGGCGACGTCGATGATCCCGGCGGCGGCCTCCTCGATGCTCGTGCCCATGGGTTCGGCGACGTGCTCCTGGATCCCCGCCCGGACCGCGTCCGGGTCGGTCGTGAACCCGGCGTCGAAGCGGCCGGGATCGAGACGTCCGAGCATGAAATGCGCGTCGGTGACCGTCGGTTCGGTGCCGCCTCCGCCGTAGCAGATCGGTCCGGGGTCTGCGCCAGCCGAGCGGGGTCCGACCCGGAGCGCGCCACCCTCGTCGACCCAGGCGATCGAGCCGCCGCCCGCGCCGATCGTGTGCACGTCGACCATCGGCACCGGGACGGGGTACGGGCCGACGGTGACCTCCGTGGAGACTACCGGTTCACCGCCAGTGACGAGCGAAACGTCACACGACGTGCCGCCC
Source organism: Karumarchaeum halophilus (SeqCode) (assembly GCA_042219105.1). GTDB lineage: Archaea > Halobacteriota > Halobacteria > Halobacteriales > Hikarchaeaceae > CAYSJP01. The sequence continues at coordinate 7,671 of JBDGQL010000195.1, forward strand.
ATGTCCATCGTGATCGCGTCGCCGACGCCGGCGATGGAGGCGACGTGGGCAGCACCCCGGACGCCGGCCGCCGGCCCCGAGAGCAGCGTCCTGATTGGCTCGTTTCGCGCCGTTTCGGCGGCCATCGAACCACCGTTCGATCCCATCACTTTCACGCCCGCCGGAACGCCGGCGTCGGCGATCCGGGTTTCGAGGGCGCCGAGGTACGACGCCATTACGGGGGACAAGGCGGCGTCGAGTGCGGTCGCGAGCGTGCGCTCGTACTCCCTGATCTCCGGCAGAACCTCACTCGACACCGACACCGAGAGGTCCGTCTCCGTTTCCAGACGTTCCCGCACCCTGCGCTCGTGGTCGTCGTTCTCGAAGGCGAACAGAAAGGAGACGGCGACGCTCTCGACGCTCTCCGGGAGCGCCTCGATGGCGTTCTCGACCGACGCCGCCGACAGCGGCGTCAGCACCTCGCCGCGCTCGTCGAGTCGTTCCTCGATCCCGTAGCGCCGGTTTCGCGGGACGATCGGATCGGGCTTCCGGGCGTCGATGTCGTACAGGTCGGGGCGGTTCTGGCGGCCGATCTCCAGGGCGTCGCGGAACCCCTCCGTCGTCAGCAGGGCCGTCTCGGCCCACTCGCCTTCGAGTACCGCGTTTGTCGCGACGGTCGTTCCGTGGACGAACGCTCCGACCGATCCGGTGTCGATGCCACTCCGCTCGACCCCGGCCTCGACACCATCCAGAACACCCTCCGCCGGCGTCTCGGGTGTCGAGGGTACCTTCCTCACCCGGGCGCGACCGTCCGAGACGGTCACGACATCGGTGAAGGTCCCCCCGACGTCGACGCCGATTCGTGCGTCTCCAGCCATGTCTCTCCGGTGGACGAGGAGGATCATCAACCCACCGGGACCGGGGTCTCGCCGAGACGCAGCCCTCCGGTTGACCTCCTCCTCCGCGTGAACGCGGAGGAATCCCACCACGGGATTTCAGGC
>JBDGQL010000248.1:0-8613 GCA_042219105.1 Karumarchaeum halophilus (SeqCode)
TATCGTTTCAGCCGATCGGTGATGTCAGGGTGTCCGACCACGCCGTCCAGGGATTGTGGGCGGTACTTTTCGATCCAGATCTCGCCGCGCCCGACCGGGTCCGCCTCGGCATCGCTCATATCCGATGGATGTGACTGGCGGGCATAAACCCCCCGAGATGGAGCGTCGATGCGGTTCGGTTACACCCACACGAACTCGAACAACACCCAAAACGTCGCGTACGCGCCGGCCGTGGAGATGACCGGGACGACGTTCTGCATCAGGAGGACGCGTCCAGTCGTCGCGGGGTCGAACAGGTCGACGGCCGAGGGAATGTCCTCCGGTTCCTCCTCGCCGATCTCCGGGGCCTTCTCGCCCGGTTCTTCGGCGGCCAGGGCACCCACCGAGACGTTCGCGTCGGCGTTTCCGCGGACGCCCTCCGAGACGGTCACGGTTCGTGTCGCTCGCCCCCACCCGAGGCCGACGATCGACATCGTCGCGATGATGACGAAGGAGGCGGGGATCCCAATCGTGGAGAGTCCGACGACGATCGTCGAGGAGACGACAGCGACGACGATTGCCGCCGTCAGCGGCAGGTCCGTGATGTCGTTGCCGAGCGTATCGAGCGTCCGTCGGGCGATGGTGAACGCCCCGACTGCGACGGCGGCACAGCCAAGCAGGATGAGTGGGCTGATCCCGAGCGCGTCGGCCCCCACGAGGGGCGCGATGGCGTTCGCGATGTTCGATGTCCCCGAGGAGAAAGCCATCAGACAGCCGATCGAGACGACCGTCACCGCCCCCGCCAGTTCGCGTGTCGTCGTATCGGGTCCACGCCGGGGGATCGGTATCGCGCCGCTTCGGTCGAACTCGATCAGCGACCCGTCGCTCTCCTCGATCGCCACCCACCGGTTGATCGTCGGGTAGAGGTACCGGCCGATGATCCCCGACACCCAGAATCCGAGGATCGGCGCGACGAGCCACCACACGACGATCTCGCCCATCACTACCCAGTCGAGCGCGCCGGTGGCCACGCCCAGACCCGCGATCGCTCCCACTGCCGTCATCGAGGTCGAGGCCGGGACGCCCGCGTAGTTGCCGACGAACAGCGCGCCGCCGACGAAAAACAGGACGACGATGCTCGTTTCCAGGGTGAACACGCCGGACTCGGTGATCAGGTCCCGTCCCAGCGTGTCGACGACCTCACGACCGATCGTCCACGCGCCCCCGAAAAAGAACACGGCCATCAGTGCCGCAGCACCGGTCTTGGAGATGGCATCCGCCCCGACCGCAGGTCCGAACGCCGGTCCCGTCGTCGATCCCCCGATGTTGTACCCCACGAAGAGGGCGACGACGATGCCGGCAACGAGTAACGCTTCGACCATACACGGATGGAGCAGTTGGGGGTAGTTCACGTCGTCGGTCTCTACTGTCGGGCAGAACTGTTGATAGAATTAGGCTCCACCGTACCCGGTGAATATCTATCTGGACTTCTGTCGACCCGCATATCAAACACGCCGCCAGGGCGAAGCCGAACGCGGGGCCCAACAGGCCGGAGTCGTTTATCCGGCGGTCGAACGAAATATGGGTCCGGGGACGGTACAGCGAACGTGACTGAGGAGAACGCGGACATGAGTAACGGAGAAGAGGCCTCAGCCGTCGCGCGGCTCCACGACCGGCTCCGGGCGACCGCGGAGCGGCCCGTCGAACTGACCGCGAGCCGGTGGATCGGCGAGGCTGAGGCCGTCGCCGGCGACCTCGTCGGCGAGGGGGTCGACCCCGAAGTGCTCGAAACGCGTGTGGGTCACGTCGCCGATCTGCTCGAAAACGTCGACGGGACCGGCGATCCGGAGGCGGACGAACACGTCGCGGCGGCCCGCGAGATCGCGGCCGAGTTGCTATCCGAGGGCTGACCGCCCCGCATCGACGACCGGAGCGCCGGTTATTCGTATCTGAGAGCGTCGATCGGGTCGATCTTCGACGCGCGCCAGGCCGGGTACAGTCCGGCGACTACTCCTACCGTGATTCCCATTACGACCGAGAACGCGAGCCACTCGGGGGCGAGCGCGAACCCGACCTCCGCGTACGCCGTTGCACCCCAGGCGACCGCGAGTCCGAGCGGGACGCCGGTGGCGGCGCCGAGCGCACCCAACAGGACCGCTTCGGTGAGGAACAGCTGGAGCACGTCACGGTTGCGCGCGCCGACCGCTTTCATGATGCCGATCTCCTTCGTGCGTTCGGTGACGGAGACGAGCGTGATGTTGGCGATGCCGATGGCGCCCACGACCAGCGAGATGACGGCGATCCCCGTCACGAACCGGGTGATCTGTCCGATCAGCTCCTCTATCTCGTCCACGATATCGCCGCTGGTCTGGACGTTGATCTCGAACCCCTCCGGAAGGAGCTGGACGGCGTCGGATTCCGTTTTCATGTACGTCTCGACCGATTTTTTCACCCGGTTCACGCGGCTGGGGTCGGCGACGACGGTGACCTGTGGATAGGCTCTCACGTCGGCGGGGGTCGAGGGACTGCGGATCGTAGTCGTGTAGAACGGGTCGATGGGAAGGTAGAATCGCGGCGTCGCGTCCCCGAATCCGGTCGAAAATCCGCCGCGAGTGCCCGAGGTGATCCCGACGACGGTGACGTTCCGCCGCTCCCCGGATGCGGGGGTGATCCGTACCGTGGATCCGACCGTGTCGTTACCCCCGAAGAGATCCGCGGCCGCCTGGTTGATGACGACTTCCGATTCCCCACTCTCGAACCTCTGCCCTTCGAGAATGTAGCTCCCGTTGAACGTTGCCGGGATGGTCGCTGTCGCCTGGTTCTGACCGATCGTCCGGTCCTGGTAGGTCACAGAGGCCAGCGGAACGAGCCCCTGTGGGATAACCGCCCGGACACCCTCACGATCTCGGAGGTTGTTGACGTCCACCTGGGTGAACAGCGGCCGGCCGGTCGCACCGAGTCCGCCGGGACCGCCCTCGTCGGTGTCGGCCGGCACGATGAATATGTTGTTGGCGTTCGTGTCGCCAATGCCCGCGATTACCTCCGCCTGGACGCTCGCCCCGAACGTGGCGAACACGATGACCGACGCGATGCCGATCACGACCCCAAGGACCGTCAGCGCCGACCGGAGTCGGTGGGCGCGGATCGACCGCCCGGCGATGCGGAGCGTCTGCCCGGCCTTCATGAGTCATCCCGCTCCGGGGACGTCGTCGGCGTCTCGACCGACTCGACCTCCTCGATTGCGCCGTCCTGGAGGTGGATGATCCGGTTTGCGTGCTCGGCGATCCGCCGGGAGTGGGTCACGAGTAACACCGTGTTCCCGTCGGCGTGGATGTCGGCGAGCAGATTCATGATCTCCCGGCCGGTTTCCGTGTCGATGTTCCCGGTCGGTTCGTCGGCGAGGACGAGCGCGGGGTCGGGAGCCAATGCACGGGCGATCGCGACGCGCTGGCGCTGTCCACCCGAGAGTTCCGTCGGACTGTGGTCCAGACGGTCACCCAGCCCGACGCTCGAGAGCATCTCCCTGGCCCGGTCACGCCGGTCGGCCTGACTCCAGCCGTCGAACACGAGCGGGAGCGCGACGTTTTCCGTGGCGGTCAACCGTGGCATCAGATTGAACGTCTGGAACACGAACCCGATGTCGGTCCCTCGGATGGCCGCTCTGCGATCCTCGGTGGCGCCGCCGAGGTTCTCCCCGGCGACCCGCACCGTTCCCGTATCCGGGGTGTCCAGCCCGCCGATCAGGTTCAACAGCGTGCTCTTTCCCGATCCGCTCGGACCCATGACTGCGGTGTAGGAACCCTCCGGGAGAGACAGGGAGACCCCATCGAGGGCGATTACCGTTCCCCCGAGGTCGTAGGTCTTTCTCGCCTCCGAGACGTCGACCACGACATCGGTTGACGTGGGTCCGCCCGACTGCGTCGACTGGCTCATACGTGTGGGTTACGTACCGAGCCGTGATATACTGTCGGACACTGGAGGTTCGGGCCGGCTTCGCGGGGAACCGCCGTCCCGTGACACCAGTAGCAAAGCCCCTATTACGATCCGGTGCGTAATGAATTTAATGAGTGGTGACCAGTCCGCGCGAGCCGTTTCCGGGAACGCTGGCGTGCTCGCAATCGCCATGGTGGTCGTCGCCGCCACGGTGATCGGCGGAATGGTAATGGCAACCGATGCAGCGCCCACGGGCGACGAGGTTCTAAAGGGTGCTCACGACCGCTATGACTCGGCTGAAAACGTCGCCGGGACTGCGAACGTGACGGTCGAGGCCGGGAACGGGATGATAGAGCGCTTCGGGAAAGTCGAGTTCGCTCTCACCGACGACAACGAGTCACGGGTAGCGGTTACCGCGTCGAACCGAACTGTCGTCGCCGGATCGAACGGTTCGGCCGCGTGGGTCCACCTCGAGGAGGCGGGGTTAACACGGGTCGTCGACCTCCCGGAGAACTCAGAGATCTGGTCCGAAATTGACGCATCCAGCATGGCTCCCGGGAGCGGAATCGGCGTGTCAGCGGCCGAAATCGCCGCGTTGACCAAACGCTACGAAGACCCGATCCCGGCGGAGGGGTTGAATGTGAGCCAGAAAACATACCCGTTCAATCTCACCGACACCGACTACGGGTTCAATCTCACCGACCGCGACTACGAGAAGGGTATCCCCCAAGCCTGGAATGGTAGCCAAGCCTGGAACCGGAGCGCGGTCGAGAACATGGCGTGGGCCTGGACGCCGGAGAACGTCTCCGCCGAGCGCCTCGGGACCGAGACCGTCGACGGAACCGAAGCGCATCTGGTCGACGTCGAACTGCCCGGAGACCGCAACGCAACGCTGCGCCTCTGGATCGGGAGCGAGGAGTCGACGGTTCTGAAATCACAGTTCACAGTAGGGAGCCTGAGCGTCACCGTCCGGTACACGAACGTCCAGTTCGATACGTCGATTGCCGACAGCACGTTCCAACCACCGGGCGCCGGACCAGCGGAGAACGAGATGGTCGACTCCCGGGATGAACTCCAGGCGGCGACGGCGTTCGACGTACCCTTACTGTCCGATACATACACGTTCACGACCGGATCGACCGTCACCTACGGCGGCGCGACGGCCGCAATCGGGAGCTACACCGGCCCCGAGAACGTGACCGTCGTCGCGACCACTGCCGATACCCTCCCGATTGACGGCGCCGCGGCGGAGGCGAACGCGACGACCGTCGAACTGTCCGGGGTGACGGCATCCGTGGCCGACACCGACCGCGGTGTCGTCGTCTCATGGGAAGCAGACGGCGTGCGAAACGCCGTTATCTCAGAGGACTCCCGCGAGGCGGCAATATCGGTCGCGGAGTCGATCATCACCGGAGACGAGGCCGGGGAGTGACGAGACTGATACTGTCGGCTGTAAGTTCGTGGAGGAATTCGCCACCCCGGGGTGATGAATATCTCCATCGAGTCACAGCCGACAGTATGAAGAGTAGCGAACGCGGGAGTGAACAGACCGAGATAGCCTACCGCCAGGTGACGTACGTCAGGACGGCGATACCGACGGCCTCGAGAATCTGGAGGTACATCATCGCGCGCACGGCGGGCACCGAAAGCGCGATCTCGGAGAAGGTGTAATAGTAGAAAGCGAGGCCGTTCTCCGCCAGCAGAAGCACCGCGAACACGGTCGACCCGAGCGTCATCGGCGATCGTATCTCCAGGTAGTTTCGGACCCAGATGCCGATCAGGCCGAGCAGGAACACTACGTTAGCCGCTGCGGCAACGCGGGCCGCATCGAGCATCAGACTCATCCTGTCGACCCCTGTCCGTTCGTGAACGGTACTTCCTCGTGGTTGTGCCGTGTGTCGGTCATGTCAGTCCCCTACCTGTGAGATGATCTCGGATACGGTGTCCCAGTGTGATCGCGCCCGGTCGCTGGGGAGGTACACCGTCCCGTAGTCCGCGTCGCTACTCGTGATGAGGTCGTTCGTCTCGAGCACGTCGAGATGGTACTGTATGGTGTTGTACGCGAGGTTGAGGTCCTCCGCGAGCTGGTTGGCGTTCCGTGGCTGCTCGTCGATGGCGTTAAGGATGCGGACCCGGTTCGGGCCTCCGCGCGTACCCGCGAGCGTTTGCCAGAGAACCGCCTCCATCGTGTCCTGGTTTTTCCACCGCTGGACAAGAACCCTCCGACATCCGACAGGGGTCCCTCATAGGATCGGTTGCACGTCATTTCGGCAATCCCGAACGGAGATTCATGCTAGATAGTTGTATAATGCGGGTATAAACCGTTTCCGATGAGTGAGTCAATTCCTATTTACAAAGCATCTGAGTCCAATTTTCGGGAGAATTGGGTGAGATTTGAGTCTCATTCACGAAAATTGTTAATAAGATAGTGGACATGGTGTTCAAATGGATGTCACGAGAAGACTTCACGACGAACAGGCGACGCGTTATTCTCGGTATCGGCGGCGCAGCGATGGCCGGTCTCGCCGGCTGTGGCAGCGGCGGTGACGACACCGACACGCCGACCGACACCGAGGCGCCGGCCGACACCGACACGCCGACCGAAACCGATACGCCGACCGAGACGGACACCCCGACCGAAACGGACACCCCGACCGGGACGGCGAACGTCCGTGTTGCGCACATGTCCCCCGACGCGCCGAACGTCGACGTGTACGTCGATGGGGGCGATCCGGTCCTTGCCGATGTCCCCTTCGGCGCCGTGAGCGACTATCTCGAGGTGCCCGCCGGGGACCGACAGGTCGAGATTACCGCCGCCGGCGACGCCAGCACGTCCGTCTTCGACAGCGCCGTCACCGTCGAGGCAGACACAGACTACACACTCGCCGCGGCCGGCGAGATCAGCGAGGGAGCCGACCAGGCCTTCGAGGTGCTCACGCTGGTGGACGACAACTCCTCGGTCGACAGTGGCATGGCGCGCCTCCGTGCGGTTCACGCCTCGCCGGACGCCCCGGCGGTTGACATCACCGCCGCCGGCGGCGACACCGTCCTGTTCGACGGCGTCGAGTACACCGCCTCGGGGTACACGACCGTCCCGGCCGGCGACTACACCGTCCAGGTCCGCGCAGACAACGACAGCAATGATGGCGAAGTTCAGGCGGAGTTCGATGTCAGCCTCGGTGGGGGTACGGTTTCTACCGCGTTTGCCGCAGGCTATCTTACGCCCGGCGATGACCCCAGCAGTACGGCCTTCGACCTCATCGTCGCACAGGACAGTGGCGGTGACGGCGGCACCGACACGCCGGCCGACACCGACACGCCGACCGAAACCGACACGCCGACCGGGACGGCGAACGTCCGTGCTGCACATATGTCCCCCGACGCGCCGAACGTCGACGTGTACGTCGATGGGGGCGATCCGGTCCTTGCCGATGTCCCCTTCGGCGCCGTGAGCGACTATCTCGAGGTGCCCGCCGGGGACCGACAGGTCGAGATTACCGCCGCCGGCGACGCCAGCACGTCCGTCTTCGACAGCGCCGTCACCGTCGAGGCAGACACAGACTACACACTCGCCGCGGCCGGCGAGATCAGCGAGGGAGCCGACCAGGCCTTCGAGGTGCTCACGCTGGTGGACGACAACTCCTCGGTCGACAGTGGCATGGCGCGCCTCCGTGCGGTTCACGCCTCGCCGGACGCCCCGGCGGTTGACATCACCGCCGCCGGCGGCGACACCGTCCTGTTCGACGGCGTCGAGTACACCGCCTCGGGGTACACGACCGTCCCGGCCGGCGACTACACCGTCCAGGTCCGCGCAGACAACGACAGCAATGATGGCGAAGTTCAGGCGGAGTTCGATGTCAGCCTCGGTGGGGGTACGGTTTCTACCGCGTTTGCCGCAGGCTATCTTACGCCCGGCGATGACCCCAGCAGTACGGCCTTCGACCTCATCGTCGCACAGGACAGCGGTGGCGGCGGGATGAGCTGAACGGCGAGAAACCATTCTTCGGTTCCGGCGGACGGAACCGCTTTGTGCACGACGCTCCCACTGGTGGGTGGTGGCAATGACGAACCGTTACCCCCACTGAGCCCCGTGTGATGATGGGTTCATCCGAGCCACCACCGCTTCACGGTCTGCCGATGAACACCAAGCTCATCGGTAAATTCGCTTACGGTATCGGACAGAAGTATTGATGGCTCTTCCCTAACTGATCGAAACAACGACCAGATTAGCGATATTATTACTGGTTGGTGTGCGAAATGTAACGCGCATCGATGGCGATTCTATTCTGTCAAGATTAGTGATATTAGAAATCGGAGTGACAGATACAAGGCGCGAATTGCTCGCTCCCTCCGGTCGCTCGCAATTTATGAAGAAAGCCTCCGATGTGTCCGGGGCGCGTCTACGCGTGATCCCGTCGTGCGATTTGCCATTATGCTAGTCGCGGCACTGCTTGAGAATCTGTGGTTAGTCCTAAGATGGGCGTTAGTCGCCGAGCCGCGGCGGGGCGGACGCGACTTACCTGAGGAGTTCACCTTCAAGAAGTTCTGCGACTGGATTCGCCATGAGTTAGAGGAGCAACTTCAGCGACGGTGGAAAATCAAGATGAACGGGACGGGAGTACCAGCGGCCTACGGGGCAGCCGCGGGCTGATAATGTCTGTTGTAGCTGTTTACCGGTGATCGCCACCCCCGGTGGCGGCG
>JBDGQL010000261.1:0-8509 GCA_042219105.1 Karumarchaeum halophilus (SeqCode)
AGCCTCCACCGTACCCGGCGAATATCTATCAGGACTTCTGTCGACCCGTATATTGCAACCTGCGATCCGCTACCGCTTGCCTTTATCCGTTGATCTTATTCTCCTCCTCCGGGTACTACCGGTATGCAGCTCCACCACATCGGAATCGCCACGGAGGATCTGGACGCGCTGGCGGACCTGTACGCGGCTCTGCTCGCGGCCCCCGTCGCCCACGAGGAAACTCTCGAGGGGACCCGGGTCGCGTTCCTGGAGAGCGACGGGAGCTACCTCGAGCTCCTGGAACCCGGTGAGGAGGGCGTGGTCGCGACGTTCCTCGAAGAGCACGGTCCGGGAATCCACCATCTCGCCTTCGAAACGAGCGACATCGACACCACACTGTCTTACGCTCGGGAGCTGGGCGTCGAACTCGTCGACGAGAAGCCGCGATCCGGTGCCTGGGATCACGAGGTCGCGTTTCTCCATCCCGAATCGACCGGCGGCGTCCTGATCGAGCTAGTCCAGGAGTGATCGAGAGTCGTGGGGCACCTGACAATCAGTGTTCCTGCTCGCGGGCCCGGTCCCCGAGTCTCGCGTGAGTCTTGCAGCCTGCGCCGGTGTTGATGACGACCAGCGTCTCGTCGGTGCCGTAGGCCCCCTCGTCGGCGCGAGCCATCGCACCGGCCATGGCAACCGCGCTCGTGACGCACATCTCCACGCCATCCGCGCGGGCCATCTCTAGGGCGGCGTCAACTGCCTCGGTGTCGGTGACGGCTACCCCGGCCCCGTCGGATTCGAAGACGGCTTCGAGCATCCACGGCGATGCGCCGGGGTCGGGGATCTCGACGCCTTTCGCAATCGAGTCGGGGGACACCCAGGGCTCGTGGCGCTCGCGGCGCTCCCGGATGGCCTCGACGACCGGCGCGGCTCCCTCGCTCTGGGCGACGGTCAGGCGCGGAGCCCCGCCGTCGACCCACCCGAGTTCCGAGAGCTCCCGGTAAGCCTTCCAGATGCCGATCAGGCCGACCCCGCCACCGGTCGGGTACACGATCTCGTCGGGCGTCTCCCAGCCCAGGTCCGCGAAGATCTCGTGGCCCATCGTCTTTTTGCCCTCATGGCGGAACGGGGTCTGGAACGTCGCCACCGAGTGCCACCCGTTCTCGGCGCGGGCTCCGTTGAACGCCGCACCCGCGTCGGTGATCTTCCCGTCGACGAGGTGGAGGTCGGCGCCGTGGGCCCGAACGAGGTCCTTTTTGACCTCGCCGGCCTGGGGATTGAGGAAGACGTGACAGGGCAGGCCGGCGCGGGCGGCGTAGGCACTGGCAGCCTGTCCAGCGTTGCCTGCCGACGGTAGCCCGACCGCCGTGGCCTCCCGCTCGACGGCCGCCGACATGGCTGTCGCCTGCCCCCGGTCTTTGAACGTGTTGGTTGGGTTCTGTCCCTCGTCCTTGACGAGCAGCCGCCTGACACCCAGCCGGTCGGCCAGCGTCGGACACTCGATCAGCGGCGTGTCGCCCTCGCCCATCGAGACGACCGCAGCGCTTTCCTGGATCGGCAGGAGTTCCCGGTAGATCCACATCGACCCCGAACGCCCCTCGATCTCCTCACGGGACACGTCCACGGCGCCGAGGTCGTACTGCGGGTCGAGGATGCCGCCACACGCCCGACAGGGGTATTCCGTCAGGTCGAGTCCGTACGTCTCTCCGCAGCCCCGGCATTTGATATGGGTGACTACGCTTCCCGTCATCATGCGGAGGGATCCGCGTCCCGTGTAAAATAGATTCTGGTCCAACGTATACACCCGGACGTGATCTGATTACCCCGTGCCGTCACACACCTGGAGCATCACGATCCGAACGCACTACTCTGGTGTCATAGCAGTTTAGAGAGTCACGTCCGGGTGTAAAGCGGACGGAAGATTTAGGTCAGTTCCCCTATCCAACGGTTATATGATGGGAGTAACGACATCGCACCGTCGGTGGTCGGACGGAACGAGTATCACGACGTGACAATCCGAGTGCGCTCTCCGAGAGACGACACATGGACCTACTAAATCGGATTCGCGAGGAACAGATCGAAAACACGCTAGACGCGTCCGTGCAGCCGTCTGACAGTGTGTTCGAAGACGCCGCCGATGACGTTCCGGACGGGATGGTGTTCGAGACATCCGGCAGCAGCGGCTCGCCGAAACGGATCCCATACGGTGACATCGAACGCGTGGTCGGGCCGATAGCCGAGTGCCTCGGTCTCGCGGGGTTCGAGGACGAGGTGATCCTCAACCTCGGTGCACCACGCCCCCACCCGACGGGCTGGGGGCTGCGGGAGGCAGCGCCGCGACTCGACAGCCGAGCCACGAACGGCCATTTCAAGGACTACCGAACCGTGATAGAGAACGGGTCGGCCGAGAACGTGACAGCCGTCTTCGGCGTCCCGAGCGTGACGGAAGCGATCGGCGCGGAGATCGCCGCGACCGACGGTCCGCTGTCGGACGTGTTCCCGAACGTGGAACTGATCGGTACTGCGGGCGACCTCCTCACCGCGAACAGGCGCGAGACTCTCACGGAGATGTGGGGTGCCGACACCGTCCGGGAGATGTACGGCGCGTCGGAGTTCATGGGTATCGCGGCCGCGGTGGACGACACCAGAAAGCTGGTTCCGCTGCTCAACCGGTTCGTCCTGGAGATGATTCCCGACGACGACCCCGACAGCATTCTCGACATCCGCGATGTCGTCGGGGAACGACGCGGATCGGTCCTGATCACCGACCCGTCCCGGGAAACGGTGGATCTTACCCGGTATCGCATCGGCGACAAGGTCGCGGTGTACGAGGGCGAGGACCTCCCCCGGATAACGGTGCTCGGACGCGAGGACGACAGCATCAATCTCGCCGGTGCGTTGCTGTACCCATCACAGATCCACGAGGCGATCAGAGCGACGTTCGGCGCGGGCACGGACTGGGTGGCGAAGGTGACCGATCGCGAGCATCCCAAGGTGGACTTCTACGTCATCGACGAGGAGGAGGATACGGAGGCGTTCATCCAGGACGTCCTCGAACGAAACGGACCGGTAAGGGAGGCGTACCGCGACGTTGGCGTGATCAAACGCATCGACGTTCACTACCCCGACAGTCGCGAGGCTGTCCCGGGACTGGATGGGACAGAGGGGATAAAGACTCAGCACGTCGTGTTCGGTGACTCCTATACGGGTCGACAGAACTGTTGATAGAATTAGCCTCCACCGTACCCGGCGAATATCTATCAGGACTTCTGTCGACCCGTATACGACGGTGCTGCCTGACCGCGTTCGGAGACGTTCTCGACGCCACCCGGACGCCATCTGACCCCGTCGCCCCTGGGACCGGCCACCATTCGGATGGCAATTAGTAACAAGATATTAAATACTTGGCGCAACACCCTTTCCATGTCAGTCAGATTCCAATGTTGAACCCCACCGGTCCACAGATCGCCGGGATCCTCATGCTGGTGATCGTCATCCCGGTGGTCTATCTCGTCGAGCGCTTCCGTGGCGTCCGCGGACAGACCTCCGTCCTGTGGTTCTTCCTCAGCGTGGTGAGCGGCGGTATCTGGGTGCTCGTGTTGGGGATCACACCGCTGGTTCCCTCGGAGGAGGTGAGCAGGTTCCTGCTGTACCGGGTCAGAACGTTCGGGATGGCGTCCTCGGTTTTCATCTTCCTGTTCGTCTTGGAGTACTCCGTGGGACGGACGTTACCTCGAACGGCCGTCCTGGTCGTCATGGTCGTCCCAGCCGTGACAGTTGGCGTGCTCTGGACGCGCCCGGAGATGTTCATGGACGTCCAACTGACGTCCGGCGGCTTCTACGAACTGAGCCTCGACCGGATCGGGTTTGTCCACGTCGGGTACATCATGCTCCTGCACGTCATGTCGATCACCCTCCTGCTCCGCGAACGACTGATAACGGAGGGGATGAAGAGAAAGCAGGTCACCGTCCTGCTCGGGGGGTACGTGCTCGGCGTCGTCCCGGTCTTTCTTCCGATCTTCGGAGCGATCCCGAACTACTTCAATCCCGGCGCACTCGGGCTGGTTTCTTTCATGGGTATCGCGGCGTACTCTCTGGACCGGTTCGGGCTGTTCGTGAGCAGTCCAATGGACAAGGAGGCCGTGTTCAGGGAGATCGATGATGCCGTCGTCATTCTGGGGACGGGAGACCGGATCATCGACGTGAACCGGGCTGCCGAGGAACTGTTCGGCATCGAGGGGCGATACGCCGGGAAGACGGCCCGAGAGACCTTCGCCGACCACCCGGAGGTGAGGGATCTCCTCGAGGGTCGGGAGACGACCGACACGCTCTCTATCAGCACGGACGGAGGTGAACGGTACTTCTCGCCGATCGTCTCGTCAATCGGATACGGGCGGGGGCTCTCGGGGAAGATCATGGTCCTGCGGGACGTCACGGCGGTGAAGGACCGCGAACGGGAACTCGACATGCTCCGGAAGATTTTCTCCCGGGTGTTCAGGCACAACATCCGCAACGAACTGAACGTCGCCCGCGGTCACCTGGAGACGATCCAAACTCGGACGGAGGACGAAGTGATCGCGAACAGGGCGGCGACCGCGAACCGGTCGACGGAGCGGCTTCTCAGTTACGCGGAGAAAGCCCGCGAGATCGAGAACGCGATCGACACGCCGGACGAAACGCGGTTCCGTTCGCTGCCCGACCTCGTGTCGACGGCCGTGGCCGGGTACGAGGACGTAAATTCGGGGGCGACCGTCGTCGAGAGCGTCGACGACGTGACCGTCGCGGTCATCGACGATTTCGGCGAGGCGATCAGGAACGCCGTGGAGAATGCGATAGGGCACAATCCCTCGCCGGTGACGGTGGAGGTGTGGACCGAGACGACGGAGGAGTTCGTCACGGTGAACATCGAGGACGACGGCGAGGGGATCCCGGAGGCGGAAACGGACCCCCTGACGAACGAGGAGGAGACGGCGATGTCCCACGGGAGCGGTGTCGGCCTGTGGCTCATAAAGTGGTACGTGGAGAAGTCGGACGGCGAACTCAGGGTCGAGAACACGGGGAACGGAACGTGCGTGTCGATGCGCCTCCGGCGGGGATCGTGACGCCCGTATACTGTCGGACAGAAGTATACGGGTCGACAGAAGTCCTGATAGATATTCGCCGGGTACGGTGGAGGCTAATTCTATCAACAGTTCTGTCGACCCGTATATTGGTAATTCGAAGGCCCCCGTCCTGGGGGTTCGATTATCAATGTCTCTGTCCGACGGTATAGACTCCCCGATCAGACTTCTTTTTTACCCCCGTGGCGTACGTCACGACAGTCAATGGGTCTGACCAAGCGCATCATCCCGTGTATCGACGTGGACCTGAACGACGAGGGTGAGGCCGCCGTCTACACGGGCGTCAACTTCGAGGACCTGGAGTACACCGGCGACCCCGTCGAGATGGCGAAACGCTACAACGAGGTCGGCGCCGACGAGTTCGTCTTTCTCGACATCACGGCCTCCGCCGAGGGCCGGGAGACAATGCTCGACACCGTCTCCGCGGTCGCCGATGAGGTGTTCATTCCGCTGACCGTCGGCGGCGGCATCCGGACGAAGGCGGACATCAAGGAGACACTCCGGGCGGGCGCCGACAAGGTGTCGATCAACACCGCCGCAATCGAGCGCCCGGAACTCATCGGCGAGGGCGCTGCCGCCTTCGGCAGCCAGTGCATCGTCATCTCCGTCGATGCCCGCCGGCGCTACGACGAGGCGGGCGAGTACTACGAGCAGGTCGGGGGCGAATCCTGCTGGTTCGAGTGCACTGTCAAAGGTGGCCGCGAGGGGACGGGCGTGGACGTGATCGAGTGGGCGAAAGAGGCGGAGGAACGCGGCGCGGGCGAACTGTTCGTCAACTCCATCGACACAGACGGGACGAAGGAGGGCTACGATATCCCGCTCACCCGGGCCGTCTGTGACGCGGTGTCGACGCCCGTGATCGCCTCCTCCGGATGTGGCGGCCCCGAGGACATGCGCGAGGCGTTCGTCGACGCCGGTGCGGACGCCGCGCTCGCGGCCTCCATCTTCCACTTCGGCGAGTTCGGCATCCCGGAGGTCAAGGAGTACCTCGACGACAACAGCGTGCCAGTCAGGCTGTATACGGGTCGACAGAAGTCCTGGTAGATATCACCCTACGCCGACACAGCTCGCTCGACGACCGCCATCGCCTCCTCGATCAGGTCGTCGACCGAGTCGCTCTCGGCGTACACGCGAAGGTAGGGTTCGGTCCCGCTGGGCCGGACGAGCACCCACGATCCATCGGGGAGGTCGATCCGGACGCCGTGGTCGGTTTTCACGGTGGCCTCGGGGAACCGTGCGGGCAGGGTCTTCGTGATCCGTTCCATGGCTCCGGACTTCCGGTCATCGGGGCACCTGACGTTGTCCTTGCGGTAGGGACGCTCCGTGACTGGCTCGCGAAGCGCCCCGATGCTCCCGACCGCCGCGACGAGACGCGCCAGCACGGCGGCACTCGCGACCCCGTCGATCCACCCACCCAGAGCAGGATGGACGTGCTTCCAGGGTTCGGCTGCGAACGCGACCGCCGTGTCCTCCTTACCCGCGTCCCGAACCGCTGCGATCCCCTCGTGGAGAGCGCCCAGACGCACCCGTTCGACCCGTCCCCCCGCGGCCACGACGCGCTCGTCGATACGCCCGGAGGCGTTCGGCGTGGTTACGACGACCGGATCCGCGGCCCCGCTTTCGCGGGTGTAGTGTGCCGCGAGGATGGCGACGATCGTGTCCTCGTGGACGATCGCTCCGTCGGGATCGACGATCACGATCCGGTCGCCGTCGCCGTCGTGTGCGATTCCGAACGCCGCGTCGTCGTCGTCCACGAACGACCGGAACTCCGCTAACGTCTCCGGCGTGGGCTTGCTCGGACGGGCGGGAAACGCCCCGTGGACGTTCGCGTTCAGCGCGACGACCTCGCCCCCGAGGGCACGGAGGACCCGCGGTGTCGCGAGTCCCGCAGTGCCGTTTCCCGGATCGACCGCGATCCGCGTTCCCTCGAGCGTGGCGCCGTGGGTCTCGGCGTAGGCGACGATCGCCTCGCAGTATCGATCGATGACGGACGCACGTTCCGCGCCACGCCAGGCCGACCACGCCGCAGGTGACTGCTCGCCAGCGAGATCCGCGACGCGTTTCTCGGCGTTCCGATCGTACTCGGTCCCGTCCGCGAAGAGCTTGAGCCCGTTGTCAGTCGGTGGGTTGTGACTCGCCGTGACCATGATGCCCCGCCGTCCCGTGCTCGCGAAGGCCAGTGCGGGGGTCGGAAGAACGCCAGCACGGACCACCCGAGCACCGGCACTCGCGAGTCCTGCGGAGACGGCGTCGGCGAGGGACTGTCCGCTCGTCCGTCCGTCGCGGGCGACGACGAACTCCTCATCGCCCCGTCTTCGAGCGTCCGTCCCGGCGGCTCGACCGACCGAGAGCGCCAGTTCCGGAGTAACGGCTTCCGTGACGTCGCCGCGGATCCCGGCGGTACCGAACAGTGACACACTCAGGGATTTGACTGTGTGGTACTTATACACCCGGACACGAACCAGTCAACGCGATTGTCCCCTGATTGAAAGCGAGACAGCGTGTTGACCAGGAGTACGAGACAGCGTGTTGACCAAGAGTAACCGACCCGTACGTTACCCTATTCGTGTCCGGGTGTATAGCTTGGTCGGACGAGACGCCGCGGTCGCCCGGGCAAATATCCCCGGGATCGGAGTCGCGCGCGTCAGATCTCGACGCCGCTGGGTATGAGGCTGTGTTCCCGGAGAAGTTCGCCGCTCTCGCCGTACACGAGGAGGGTCCGCTTCTCGTGGGCCGCAACTGTCGTCGTCGCGCTCGTTTCGCTCCCACCATCAGCCCCCGCGCACAGTTCGACGCAATAGAGGGCATCGTCGTCAGTTAGCTCTCCGTACCGTCGTGCGGCACGAGCAAACTCGATCACGGTTTTCACGACTGTGTTGCACTCGAGGACGTACTCGCCCGTGATCCGGTTCGTGATGGCCACCACGCCCGTCGCATCGGGGTCTTGGAGATCCGCGTGGAGCCGTACGGTAACGTCGATTTCGCTCGCGGAGAGGGTCTCACCGTCCTCCGATTCGAGGCGCCGGGCGAGCGTCTCGGCGTCGTCGTCGAACAGCAGGGAGAGCGTGGGCTGGCGCGGGTCGTCGTCCGAGTCGACCCGCCCGACGTGTGAGACGGCCAGGGTGATGTCTTCGCGCCGCATTACCTACGTTGACGTATGGCCCCACTACTCATGAACGTAACGCCCGCTGCCCCATCGACACCGGGGTCGGTAGGGTTTATTGACGCGCGACCGAACTCGGTTTGATGCCGAGGCGTCGTGACGTCCGCGAGACCTACGAGCGCATCGCCGCCCACTTCGCGCAGACGCGCCCCGAGCCCTGGGAGGAGGTCGCGGGCTTTCTCGACGGGCGGTCGGGCGCGGTCGGACTCGACATCGGCGCGGGAAACGGTCGCCACGCGGAACTGCTCGCGGC
>JBDGQL010000114.1:0-8411 GCA_042219105.1 Karumarchaeum halophilus (SeqCode)
GAAGTGCCACAGCGCCAGGGCGGTGAACACCTCGAAGAACGTCGGCTCGTCGCCCTCTACTGCGAGGTCGATGACGGGTGACCACTCCCCGTCGACGAACCGGGCGACCTCGCCTTTCGGGATCTTCCGTCCGTTCACCCTGATCCGGTCCCGGACGTCGTTCAGGTCCGGTGACGTGTACAGGCCAACGTCGACGTCGGCTTCCCGCAGAATCGCATCGAGCGTGCGTGCCGTGCTCCCTTTGCCGTTCGATCCGGCGATCTGGACGGCAGTTACGTCCTCGTGGGGATTCCCAAGGTGATCGAGCAGGGTGGCGGTCGTCTCCGTCCCCATTTTCGGACGGACCCGCCGCAACTGCTCCAAGGTGTCGACCGCCTCGTTGTACTCCATGTTACACGATACGCCTCCGGGCGCATAAAACTCCGAACCGATCAACCACAACTGATAATCCATCCAAAACGAGTTGCGGCCCTCTCCGTCCGAGCCAAACATCCGCTGTGACAATGACGGGCGAGGGGCGACCCCGACCAGATGAGGAACATACAAGCCACGGGACGCCGTGTCAGTACACATGGACTCTACCCTTGCCGATGAGGCCTGTGAGGCCTGCACCTCCGAGGACGAACCGCTCACCGAAGCGGAGTACGTGGAGTATCTTGACGAACTCGACGGCGACGTCTGGACGGTCGTCGACGACCACCACCTGGAAGCCACCTACCCCCTCGAGGACTTCCGGGATGCCCTCGAGTTCACCTACGAGATCGGTGAACTGGCCGAGGAAGAGTGGCACCACCCGGACCTCCATCTCGAATGGGGGGAGGTGCGAGTCGAAATGTGGACACACAAGATCGACGGTCTGCACAAGACCGACTTCGTGATGGCGGCACGGATGGACCGCATCTACGAGTCGTACGCGCCGGGAAATTAAGCTAGATGTTTTTTTGAGGGGCCACGTTCATCATCGCATGAGTAGCGGTCTGTTCGATCCGTCCGCCTGGGTCGCCCCCTTCGGATTGGTCAAGAGCGAACGGGAGAGCGAAGCGAAGGTGGCTCAGGGGTTCGAGGCAGAACCCATCGGCCTTGTCGTGACGTACGCGGTCCTCATCCTCCTCGATATCGCGAGTTTGCCCCTCGCGATACTCTGGGGGCTCGGAGTCGGTCGACGAACTGAATCGTCGGATGGGGGTGGATAACGTGGTATATACTGTCGGACAGAAGTATTGATAATTCGAAGGCCCCCCGTCCCGGGGGTTCGATTATCAATGTCTCTGTCCGACAGTATATAACCCACGTGTTCCCCGGAGGACTCGATTTCTCCGGGCCTTTATAAACTCAGAACGCGACAGCCCACGTAGTGTCATCCGACACACCCGAAACGGGGACCGACTCCGCCCTGGAGGAGCTGTTCTACAGCACCGACAGGGTCCAGTTCGTGTACTGGCAGCGGTTCTCGGGTGGGCGGCCGACCGTCGCCCTGACCGCGGCCGTCACGCTTCTCGCGTTCATCACCGGACTGTCGAACCTGAGTCAAACGCAGGCCGCGCTGGTCCTCGACGGGCCGTTGGCTGGCGTCCTGCCGCCGGGGTACGCTCGATTCGGCGGCGTCCTGTTCGCCTTCATTCTGGGGGTCGTCACCGTTGGACTCCAGCGCCGCAAGCGGATCGCGCTGTACACGGCCCTCGTCGTGCTCTCGCTCGTGGGACTGGTCCCGCTGGTGACGTTACAGACGACCGACATCCCGCTGTTGGTGCTGGTGCTCGTCACCGTCCCGCTGTTGGTCTGGAACCGCGACCGGTTCGATCAGAGCCTCGACCTGTCCTCGCTCCAGATTGCCTCACTGTCGTCGATCGTTGGCGTGGGAGTGTACGGCGTCGTCGGCTCGTATGGGTTGCGCGAGTCGTTCGGCGGCCTCGAGACGTGGCCCGATGCCGTCTACTACGTCATCGTCACGTTCTCGACGGTCGGGTACGGGGATATCACCCCGACCACTCCAACCGCGAAATGGTTCTCGCTGTCGATCATCGTGCTGGGCTCCGCCGCGTTCACCGTTGCGATCGGGTCCCTCATCGTGCCCGCCATCGAAAATCGGATGGCAGCCGCCTTCGGAAACATGACTGCTTCGGAACTCAAACTGCTCGAGGACCACGTGCTGGTCCTGGGCTACGGCGACATCACGGAATCGCTTCTGGAAGAACTCGACGGGGAGGTGGACGTGGTGGTCGTGACGCCCGACTCGGACGTGGCGTCGGAGCTGAGCGACGAAGGTTTCAACGTGCTGACTGACGACCCAACCGACGAGGCGGCGTTGCGTGACGCGCGCATCGACGCCGCCCGCGGGGTCGTCGTCGCGACTCGCGACGACGCGGAGGACATGCTGGCAATCGTCGCCGCGAAGCGGGTGAACCCCGACATTCGGATCGTCGCGGCGGCGAACCACGGCAAAAACGTCGACAAACTCGAAGAGGTCGGTGCGGACGAGGTCATCAGTCCGATGACGATCGGTGGCCGGCTCATAGGCCGGTCTATACTCGAGAAATCCCGGCCAGAGTCGCTGTTCGGCCCCGGGGCGGACGGGGCCGAGTCCTCGGATACGGAGTAGATCGGATCGCTTCCGTCGGTAGTAATATGAGTCTTGAGACCAACCGGCACCTAATGGCTACCACGGAGGCTAATTTAGTCGAACGGCTCCTCCGGAGGGTCCTGGCACCGACGTGTGTGCTCTCGGGAGCAGTGGTCGTGTCAGGGTTCTTTTTTCCCTCGCTGGTCGGCTCGGTCGTGACGGGGCAGAGCTGGCTCCTGCTGGCGCTCCTCTTTTTTGGATCCGGACTCGGGTATCTCGCCGTGCTCCCGATCGAAGACGGCACCTCCTCGGACTCCTCTCCGGCCCCCTACTTGCTTCGAATCCGGCGCCTCACGCTGTCGGACTCCGTCAGACGATTTCTCTCCCGGCAAGATCCGATCACGTTCGGGGTCCCGGTGGTCGTGTTCATCCTGTTTTTCGCGCTCCAGTACGTCGCTCCGGACACAGTCGTTGGGGGTGTCAACACCATCCGGAACCTCCTGCTTGAGGAGCTCGGCTGGCTGTTCCTGGGGGCGATGTTCCTCGCCGTCCTGTACTGTCTGTTCTTGCTGCTTGGACCCTGGGGTGAGGTCAAGCTGGGTGGACCGGACGTCGAACCGACATACACGTATCCGACTTACTTTTCGCTGGTGTTCACTGCGGGCATTGCTGCCGGCATCGTCTTTTGGGGGCCGGCGGAGGCGCTGTTTCACTACCAGACTCCACCTCCGTACGTCGATGCCGACCCGGGATCGAGCGCCGCGATCAAGGGAGCGCTCACCTACTCCCTGTTTCACTGGGGGATATCCGCCTGGAGCGCCTACGCGGTCATCGGGGTCCCGATCGCCTACTTCGTGTACCAGCACGGGGCGCCCCTCCGAGTCTCGACGATACTGACGCCGTTTCTCGGCGTCGACAACCTCAACTCCGGGTGGGGAAAACTCGTCGACACGCTCGCCGTCTTCGCGACGCTGGGTGGGATCGCAACGTCGGTCGCACTGGTGAGCCGCCAGTTTCTCACCGGGATCAACTTCCAGTGGGGCGTCTCGACCGGTGGACTCAGCCCCGTTCTGTTCGTCGGCGGGCTGACACTGATCTACGTCCTCTCGGCCACCTCCGGCGTGCATCGTGGGATCCGACGGATCGCCAGCCTCAACGTCGTCCTGTTCGGGCTGTTTGCGATCCTGCTCGTCGCGGTCGGGGCGCGGTCGTTCGTCGCCGACCGAAGTGTGGCGGCGCTCGGAAGCTACGCGGTCAACTTCGTTCCGATGAGCGTTTTCCTTGGCTCCGACGGTGGGATAGTCGCTGCCGGGTGGGTCGCCGACTGGACGGTGTATTACTGGTCGTGGTGGTTCTCGTGGGCGCCCTTCGCCGGACTGTTTCTGGCGGCGCTCTCGCGGGGGCGCCGCGTGCGGACTGTCGTGTTCACGAGCGTCGTCGCAACCTCGGCCGCGACCATCGTCTGGTTCCTGCTGATGGGCGGCACCGCGCTGTGGATGCAACACACCGGCGTCACCGACATTCTCGGGGCGATGGAAGCATACGAGCGCTCCCAGGCGGTCGCCGGCTTCCCGATTCTGGCTGCGCTTCCCCTCGGGCGGTTACTCATGTTCTTTTTCCTCGCGCTCATCGTCATCTTCATCACGACGTCCGCGGACACGTCGACGCTCGTCGTGGCGGTGTTGACGACGAAACGCACGCTCGCACCGACCTGGAAGAGCATCGTCTTCTGGGGAGTCTTCCAGGGAATCATCGCGGTGTTGGTGCTACGGATCGGCGGCACGGACACCCTCCAGACCATGGCGGTACTGACCGGCGGTCCGTTTGCCGTTCTCTCGCTCGTGGCACTCGGTGGGCTATCGCTGGCGTTTTACAGACGTGAGCGTGGTCACACCTCCCCGATACGCCGGGCCTGGAACCGCCTCCCGACGGTCGAATCCCCCCACGACCTCGACCCGCCCCAGGATGATTGATATAGAAAACAAAAACGGTATTTTATCTGTTACGATGTGGATTTGGGGGGGAACGCCGGAGGCGTCGAACCCGCTACAGCCGGAGGTGTGCTGGGGGTTCGACGAGCCCAAGTTGCTCGAGCAGTCCGAGCTGGTCGGATTCGATCCAGATCTCCGCGATCTCCCCGTCATCAATACGGTACATCGCGATTCCCGTCCACTCGACCTCCCTACCCGTGGGCTGGATGCCGAGGTACTCGCCCTCGTGTGTCCCGCTCACGCTGTACCGGACGACGACAGTGTCTTCTTCCGCCACTATGGTCTCTGTGGATCCCGTGTAGTCCGCGAAGATGTCGACGTTTTCCTCGACGTAGGTCATGAACTCCTCGAAACCCTCGACTTCCCAGTGTGTCCCGTGCTCGACAACGTCGTCGTCGACGAGATCCGATAGCGCCTCGCGATCCTTGTCGTTGAACGCGTCCAGGTACCGGCGGACGAGTTGCTTGTTTTGCTCCGTTTGTGACATGCTGTGATCGGCCATGTGACGCCCCCGAACCGGCGGGAGCGCTATTCGGGGGGTCTCCCGGACCCCAGTTAATGTTTACCCGAGCACGACGAGCGTCCCGGGCTGCGAAAATTATATATTTCGGATACGAGAAATTGGCCCGTGAGGTAACAACCGATGTACGACGATATTCTCATCCCGTTCGACGGAAGCGACGAGGGTGAACTGGCTGTTGAGCACGGTATCGAACTCGCCGACGCGGTTGGAGCGACTATCCACGCGCTGTACGTCGTCGACCTCCCGGGCGCACCCCGGACTGTGTACGTGCGCGACGACGAGGAAGAGCTCCGCGAGGAGTACCGCGAGTACGGCGAGGAGGTCACCGGCGAGGTCTGTGAGGCGGCGGCCGACGCTGGCGTGGACTGTGCCACGGTGATCAGGACCGGTAGCGTGGCCGAAGAGATCGTCGACTGTGCCAAGGAGGAGGGCCTCGACGCGATTGTGATGGGGACAGCCTATCGGGGCTCCCTGGGTGGGATACTGGGCGGAACCACCGACAAGGTGGTCCGCGCGTCGTCCGTTCCGGTGATTTCACACCGGATGTCCAGAAACTAACAGCTCCCGTCCCGGTCGCGTCGTGCCGTCACCGCGTCTCGCGGAAATAAATGACGAGGCTAGCGCTCAGAAAGCTCATGCCAGCCATCGTCAGACTTCCTACGGTCATGGCAAGCAGCCCGATGCCCAACAGCATGACTGCCAGGAGCGCGAGGCCCGTTTGGATCACGTTAACCATCTGAAGCTCACTTGAGAGCAGTATGCCAGCAATAAATATACTATCGGTCGGGCCGTCATAAGGACGGATCACCCACGCGCTCGTTCGAGAATCGCGTCCCGGAGTTCCCTGGCACACTCCCGGTCACCGCGCCCGAAGTGCAGCGTGTTCTCGTTGACTGGATCACTGAACAGCCCCCCGGCATCGACCTCAATTCCCGACTGCTCGATCTGGACGTAGCCGATTGTGATGCCCTCCGAATAGTCGATGCCGCTGATCTCCTCGGCGGGGATCGTCTTGTCGACGAACTTCGACCGCGAGACGCGCTCTATGACGACCTCTTGATCATAGACTGCTACTGACCCGTCCTGAAACTCACAGGCGGCCACCGCATCGGCGTGCTCCGCCGGTTCGTTCTCGCCCTCATCAGTCGCGTCCGTGTTCGAGCCGATCCATGGGAGGTTTACCATCGTACACTCAGGAGTACGTTTCGTAGGAGTGCTCGAACTCCCAGTGGTACCGACAGTTGTTGCACGTCGCCCATTCGGGGAAGTCGAACTGCTCGGGATGGCGCTGTCCGTACTGCATGTGGTGCTCGCAGACCGGACAGGTCATCGAGAGCAACTCCAGGTCCGGAAACTCGTCGTAGGAGAACTCCGCGATACACCGCTGGCAGTCGATGGACTCCCGCGGGTCGTGGTGTAGGATTTCGTTTTCGCATCGCGGACAGGCGAGCGTTGCCGGCGGCCGACTGGCCCACCCCTGGTCACCGTCGTAGGTGGTGGTGGCCGTGTCCATACTTGACAGTCGGAACTTGTTCGGTCCGTCGCTCCGCCTGAGCGGCGCGATCAACCGCTCGCCAACCCACTTGAGCTTCGAGATTACAGTCTGCGCGTCTGCTGCCACACTCTCCCTATGTGCTCCCCGGAAATAAATTGCTCGCCCCCGGAGAGGAACGCGACCGCCACTACGGCATCGTGGGGGGTGTTCGCGAGCGTGTTCCCGATACCTTTTCCCGCCCGCGGCGAGACGGACGAGTATGTCCATGGGGGTTCCCGAGGGAACGGTCGCGCTGACGAGTCTCGTCGCCAGTCCGTACGCGAACCCCGTACAGATCGACCCTGGTGTGGTCACCGACAGCAGCCGTCCGATCCGGGCGGCGGTATCATTGCTGGTCGTCACGCTGATCGGCCAAGTCCTACAGGTTCGGTACGGCGGCCTGCTCGACCGGGCCGTCAACGACGTGAGGGACCGGCCCCGGGTCGCCGTGATCTACGGGGTTGTGGCGTACGGAATCCTCGCTTTCTCCGGGTTCTTCTTGAATAACGTTCTGGTACAGAGTGGCACGCTCGACACCCCGCTGGCCTTCATCGCGTTAATTCTCGTGACCCTCAGCGTGCTGGTTCTGTCGAGTTTTGGCTTTCTCGTCGTCGGAACGGTCCTCGTGGACCTCCGAACCGGCCATCTGCCCTGGCAGGCCCCCGTGCTCGGGGGGGTAGTGAGCGCCGTTCCCTGGCTCGTGCTCCCGTTCGTGACGGGCGTCGTCGCCTGGCTCGCCGTCGCAGCCTTCGGCGTCGGCGGGCGGACCCGGACGTGGGTTCATTCCTCCCGGACCGTCGAGTCCGATCGGTAAACGACTCCATCCGGTCGTATACTGTCGGAGGGAAGTATTGATGATTCGAAGGCCCACCCGTCATGGAGGTTCGATTATCAATGTCTCCCTCCGACAGTATAGCCGACAGTATCATTCCGCTGGAGCACGTTGTACTGGCATGAACGTTCCCGCGCTACAGATCGGCTCGGGGTCATTCGAACTCATTCGCCAGGCCGCCGTTCTGGCCGGGTCGATTATCCTGCTCCTCATGCTAGTCGCGATAGCTGGGGTCGCGTACAAACACTTCCAGGGAGACGGAATCGAGTGGCCCGATCAAAACGAGTCCAACGACGACGTCAGTCGCGGCGACGACGACGACGAGTGGAAGTACTACTGATACTGTCGGCCGTGACTCGATGAAGATATTCGCCACCCCGGACTGACGAATCACGTCACAGACGTACAGCCGACAGTATGGCACGCGTGTCCGGGTGTCTACGTGGCAAGCGGAGCATATGGTGATAATGTCTGTTGTAGTCTCTTACCGGTGCTCGCCGCCACCGGGGGTGGCGATCACCGGTAAACAGCTACAACAGACATTATGAGCCCCGTGGTATCCGTCTCGAACTACCTGTGAAGCCACAGGCGTCCGTCAGCATCCTGTGAAAATAAGATCGTAGAAACGGTGCGACGACGAAGGTGTTAGTCGCTACCCGGTGCTTCGTCGCCCTCCTGGATGTCGGTAACCGTCTCCTGGCCGGCCGTTACCACGTCCACGTCTTCCCGTTCTCTGAGGTCCGAGATGGTCTCGGCGAACTCCTCTGATTCGAGGATTTCGTACTCGTTCGAGAGGCCGAGATACACCGTGTAACACATCAACAGCAGGATCACGGCGAACGGAAGTCCGGTCGTGATGGCGGCCGTCTGCAGGGCGTTAAGACCGCCGCCCCACAGTAGAACCGCCGCGACCGCGCCCTCGGTGATCGCCCAGAAGATGCGCTGGGTCTTCGGCACGTCGTGCTTGCCGC
>JBDGQL010000178.1:0-8379 GCA_042219105.1 Karumarchaeum halophilus (SeqCode)
TTTACGACGCCGCGAGAAAGAAGATCACGACGCTCACGGCCATCACGGCGAGGACGACTGCGCCGGCGAGAGGGGCACCCATCGAGATGGCGGCGTTGGCGTGACTCGCGAGCGTTTCCGTGCGGTCGTTGCCGAACACCGTCACTTCGGCGTGTTCGGTTGCCAGTCCCGCGGACACCGGCTCGTAGTCGGTCCGGGCCCGATCAACCAGCGACGTGATTCGGTCGACCAGTTCGTCGGCGTCGAGTGCCTCGCCGACCTGGTTGACGGACTCGACCGTGTTCACCACGTGGGTGTCAGTCGTCATCACCTCGACCGTCTCCACGCCGTCGATCGCGTCCACGATGCGGTCGCGGAGCCCCGGCTCCATGTTGTTGCCGTCGATCAGGACGTACGCGGTTTCCTCGCCGTCGACGCGGACCGTCGCGACGCGGACTCCCAGCGGGCCGATGCCGTCCTCGGGCTCCCAGGGCGTCTCCTCCCAGGCGGTCCCGAGTTCGATCGGGTGACGGCCGCGTTCTGCGAGGCGTTCGCTCGTCTCCGAGAGGGCGTCATACAGCTCAAACGAGCGCCGGCTGCCGGGGGCCACGTGGCCCAGATCGGCCCCTTCCAGACCGTCGTTGCAGTTGTGGGCGTCCACCAGCATGACGTCCTCGAAGCCGGCCCCACGGGCCTCGGCCCTCGCCGACATGCCGACGCCGTACTCGATGTCGTCGGTCGGAGTGGGCGCGAAGGAAGCCACGAAGAGCGCGCCGTCGCCGAAGGCCTGACCCAGCACGGAGACGTCACTGACGGTCGAGCGTGCGCTTTTCGTCGCCGTCCGTTCGTACTCGATTCGGTCGCTCGCGCGGTCCGCGGCGTCGATCAACCGCTCGACCTCCGTCCGGGTGACGAGATTGAAGTCGTGGCCCGCGGTGGCGTGTGGGGGAAAAGCGAGCCCCTCCGCGTCCTGTGCGACCCGTTTGGGGAGGTTGCCGCCGCCGATCTCGCCCATCGGCCCGGGGTGGATCATCGGCAGGACGAACCGGGCCTTCTCCGTGCCGTCGGTGCGGCGCGCCGAGAACACTGTCACCGGGACGATCGCGTCCTCGCCGATCTCCTCGAAGAACTCCTCCAGTTCCCGGGACTCCTCGGCGATGTGACCGATGAACCCCTGGATGAAATCGAGGGCGCTCACCCCCAAGCTCCGTCGCCACGGCCGGTCAAACATCCGGATGAACCCGTACACGCCGAGCGCGTACAGAACGCACATGATCACGAGGAGGAGAAAGTCCTGCGGGGCGACAAGGAGCAACCTCGCTGGCGCCTCGCTCGAGCGAGCGAGGTACGCCTCGAGGATCGGCCCGCCGACCTCGAGAAATCGGAGCGTCCCGGAGTAGATGAAAAGCAGGACCGCCGCGGTGGCGGTCTGGATGCTCGCGGGAAGCACCGCGCGGAGGGGGTCCCGGTGTGAGACGGCCATCACGACGGCGAGCCGGAACGCGAAGATACCCGCAAGCGCCACGAGCAGGGCGTCGATAACGAACCGCTGGTCCAGCGACGTCAGGAGGGCGATCACGCCCGCGATGGAGATGGTGACGACGACGACGATCTCACAGGCCAGCGCCAGCAGCGACGAACGGTTGTGCGTGAACTGGCCGCCGAGGCGGCGGTCGACTGGCGCCGTGAGAACGGCGGCGACGATGGTCGGGATGCCGATGAAGAAGATGCCCTCGTAGGCGTCCCCGAGGACGAACGCGGACTCGAACGCACCGACGCCCGCAACCGCCGCGACGAGCAGGGCGAACCCCAGGCTCGTCGGCCAGCCAGGCGCGCGAAAGACGAACCGCGACAGGGCGGCGAGGTTCCCCTGGCTGGCGCTCATGGGACGTCAGGGCTGTATACTGTCGGACAGAGACATTGATAATCGAACCCCCGGGACGGGGGGCCTTCGAATTATCAATACTTCTGTCCGACAGTATATCATGTGTCGGCCGCCGTTTCACAGATCGCCCGGAAGTTCTCGAAAACCTCCTCGCCACGCTCGGTGTGGGCAACCTCGGGGTGCCACTGGACGCCATAGAGGTCACGCGTGGTGTCGCTCATCGCCTCGACTCCACAGACCTCACTTCGGGCAGTCCGCGCGAACCCGGTCGGGAGTCCGACGACCTCGTCGGCGTGGCTCGCCCAGACGCGCGTCTCCGGGTAGAGCGACCCCACGAGCGGATCGTCGCTTTCGGTGATGTCGACGGTGACGTCCGCGTAGCCGCCGTACTCGCCGGAGTCGACGCTGCCACCGAGTTCCCGGGCGATGAACTGCATGCCGAGGCAGATCCCGAACACCGGGACGTCCATGTCCAGATAGTCGCGACACCGGCCCGTGTCGTCGATGTCTGGGCCGCCGGACAGTACCAGTCCGTCGGCGTCGATCGCTTGTGGGGGCGTCGTGTTGTCGAGAATCTCCGTGTCGACCCCCATGTCGCGAAGCGCACGGTGCTCGAGGTGCGTGAACTGGCCGTGGTTGTCTATCACGGCAATGTGAGTCATTATCCGCGTCTACTCGCGGCCGGGTATAAAATGTGGCCTCTCGCGGCGGTGTCGAAGGGCTTTTGATCCGGCCAGGAAAATCGGCACACGATGGAACGGGAGACGCAACTAGAACTCGTTGTCGGTGTCATCGGCGTCGGCTCGTTCATTCTCGCGCTCGTTTTTATCGGGACCCAGTACGGCGGTGACGGTCTCAGCGAGACCGGCGGAACCGCCCTGATCGGCGCAATGGTGGGGTTCGTCCTCCTCATGTCGGTGCTCGGCTACTGGCTGTCGGGACAGCGTAGTTGAAAGCGCTACCCGGGATCTTCACCGGCGAGTCGGCGCTCGTAGTACTCGAGGGGGTGGGCGATCCGCTCACAGAGGTCGTCGGTGTTCACACAGTCCCCGTATGCCACCATCGTCTCACACGAGGGTGGCGGGTATGTCGCGTCGCCGCCGTCCGCCCGGAGGTGATCGAGCCGGGTTCCGAGGCGTCCGGCGTCGAGGTCGTCGTGTGCGTCCAGTCGAGCGATGATCTCGTCGGTTCCCATGCCGGCCGTCGCGAGAAACGAAACCAGCGTGAACCGGGAGTGGTCCGGGAGAGGGTCGCCCGCATCGACGCTGTCCAGAAGCGCCTTGATACAGGGTGGGAACAGCTCCGGATCGACGGCGTCGATGTCCCAGTCGTGATCGAGGTCGGCGAGCGCAGCCTCTAGTTCCGTGACCGCCGGGTCGAGCGATCCGGAGATCTCTTCCGGGACCGAGAGAGGGAGGTCGGACTCGATTCGCTCCCGGATCGCCTCCCGGAGCAGGTCGTACAGTTCCTCCCTGGAGACGGTGACGGCGCCGTCCGCGAGCGACCGCGCGGGAAGGCGCCACCGCGGCTCCGGGAGCCCCGCCGTGAGCCGGAGATACGCGTCGACGTCGACGCGAACCGCGTCGTCGGTCGCCGAAGTGGGCTCCGCGACCGCGGTAGCCACCTCCCGGCCGGCAGTCCCGACCTGCTCCTCGAGGTCGAACTCCGCGAGGAGCGCCGCGAGACCGAGACGGTCCCTGGCGACGCTCCGGAGCGCGTCCTCTGCTTCCACGTCGGCGACGAAGCGCTCCCGGGCGGCGTCGGCCTCGGCGCGTGCGTAGCGGTGCACGAGCCCCGGCTGGTCGACCAGCGAGATGAGGACGCGCGCGACGGGGTAAGAGAGCAGCTCGACCCGGGGGCGGCGCGGAGTCCCGATGGTTCCCTCCTCGATCGCCAGCCGGATTCGCTCGAGCGCCCGCTCGACGATCGGGCCGCCGTCAGCGGCGACCGCCGCGAGATCGACGTCGGCCTCGCTCACCGCTTCCCGGGCGTCAGCGAGAAACGGGTACCGGGCGTGAAGCGCCTCCATGCGACGAAGACTCGGGAGCGTGGCGAATAAAACGACCGGTCGACCCGCCGGCAGCGACCCGAACCCGGGAAGATAAGAGCGCGAACGTGTTACCCGGTCGTGTGCCCCGGGCCTTCAGGTACCCCTGTCCGGACTGCCGGACGACGAGCAACCTCCACGACCCGGAATGTCGCTTCGACGGGACTCGGCGCGCCGAGATCGAGAAGGCCTACACCGACGTTCTGGCGGCCCTGTCGACCGAGTCGCTCACCGAGGAACGACTCCAGGGGGCGATCCACGGCCGGTGGAGCGCCCGCCACGCCGCCGCGCTCGACACGCTCCAGCGGGAGCACCGCGTCGTCGAGACCGACGCGGGCACGCTAGAACTGCTCACACCGGAGGCCCGGAAGGAGCGCGCCTCCGAACCCCGGCGTGATCCCCTGCGCACCGTCTACCGCGAGGGAAGCGTCCCGGGGTGTCACGACCACGCCATCTTCGCCATGATCGCCTTCTACGAGATGGTCGGGTTCTCCTGGAAGGAGACACGCGAGCGCGTCGTCGCGTGGTTAGAGGAGAGCGGCGCGTGGGACCGGGGAGGGTTCGAGGAGTCGACTCCGGGAGAGGTCGTGGACAACAAGCGCCACGTGTACGAGTCCGGCTACGGCTGGATGCAGGCCGCCCAGGAGGCGAAGGCGGTCATCGACCGGAGCCGGTAGTCACGGGGTCGAACCGCCACGTCTATGCCGCCGCGGAACGCCGGATCCGGCCATGCGATCGATCCGTCGGGAGCCGGAGGGACGCGTTGGCCTCTTCGTCGACGGCCCCAACGTCTTCCGATCGGAGTTTCACGCCGACCTCGACGACCTCAGGGAGGCCGCCGCGTCGTTCGGCCGTCTCGGCGTCGCCCGGGTGTATCTCGACGCTGACGCGCCCGCGGACCTGCTCCGGGCCGTCGAGGCCCACGGCTTCGAGGCGGTCGTCACGAGCGGCGACGTTGACGTTCGACTCGCGGTCGACGCGACGGAGGCCGTCGCGGGCCGGGGGGTCGAGACGATCGCGATCGCCTCCCGGGATCTGGATTTCAAGCCCGTTCTCGAGACCGCGAAGCGACGGGGCGTCCGGACCGTCGCGATCGCTCCCGGCGAACACGGCCGGTCGGAGGGTCTGACCGCCGCCGCCGGCGAGGCAGTCCTCCTCGAAGAGGGGTGACAGGGTCGGCTGATCCGACCGGAAATAACCGACTCGCGTATTAATCTATTCATGTCCGGGTGTAAAAGCCGGCCGAAAGGGAGACGTTTTCACCGGCGGGGGACTACCCGGACGCATGAATGAGTACGACGGTCCGGTGCTCGACGATCACCTCCATCTCGACGCCGACAACGAGGGGATCGATGCCGTTCGCGCGTTCTCGCGAGCGGGCGGTACCCACCTCCTCCTCGTCAACCAGCCCTCCTGGAAACTCGGGATCGAGGCCGAAACGCCGGCTGACTTTCGCCCGGTGTTCGAGGAGACGATCGACCTCGCGGCGCGGGCAAGTGAGATCCTGACAGGCGAGGCCTGGCCCGTGCTGGGCGTACACCCGGGGTTGATCTCCCGGCTCGTCGAGAGGGGTCTGGAACCGCTGGAAGCCCGGGATCTCATGTGTGGCGGGCTCGAAGTTGCCGCGGAGTACGCGGCGGAGGGGGGCGCGGTCGCGCTCAAGTCCGGGCGGCCACACTACGAGGTCGACGACGCAGTCTGGAACGCCTCGAACGCCGTCATCCGGCACGCGCTGGAGCGCGCAGCCGGGGCGGGGGTGGCGTTGCAGCTTCACACCGAGGCCACGGAGGACCTGACCGAGGTGGGAGAGTGGGCGGCGGAGGCCGGACTGGCTCCGGAACGCGTGGTCAAACACTACGCGTCCGGGCGGTGTGCCGGGGTGACGCCCAGCGTCATCGGCCACAAGGACGCACTCGCGACGGCTGCCGAGACCGACGCCCCGTTTCTGATGGAGACGGACTTTCTCGACGACCCGGATCGACCGGGAGCGGTGCTCGGGCCGAAGACAGTGCCTCGCCGGGTGAACTGGCTCCTCGAGGAAGGCCACGAGGAAGCGATCCGGCGCGCCCACGTCGAGACGCCCCGTCACGTCTACGGGATCAACACGGCGGCGACGCTGTCGGAAGCGTGACGACGCCGGAATCGGGAACGGGGGGCGTAGAGAAAGGCCTTTCAGCACACAGAGCCGGAATCAGAGTATGAGTACCCCCGCCGAGGAGTTCTACTCGGAGGAACGCTGGCAGAACTGGCTCGACCGGTTGCGCGAGTCCGACCTCGATCCCGAGGAGGAGGAGTCGGCGCGGCTGCTGTTGAATCTCCAGGACGACGTCGCAATCGCTATCGCGAAGATCATCCGCGCCTACGAGGAGGAGATCGACGAGGAGGAAGCCATCCCCGAACTCGACGCCGAGGGGGCGATCGAGGAACTCGCGGACCTTCGTTCGGTCGTGCTCGCAGAGCCGGAAATCGAGGACGAGGAGGCCGCGCTCCTGCTGGAGAGGGTCCAGGATAGCCTCGTCTCGGCCATCTACGCCGCCGACCAGTACATCGCAGAGGGCGTTGCCGCCGACGCCTCGGTCGCCGAGTATCTCCGTGCGGCCGCCGACGCTGAAAACGAGGAGGAGTTCGACCGCGCGCTCGGCCTTGTGGCCGCCGCCGGAACGCGCGTGATCGACGGCGAAGAACTCGACGTGTCCATCGCCGAAGATCTCGAGTACGGCCTCGTCACCGAGTGGATCAACGGGTTAGACAGCCTCCAGAGCGCCGTCAGCGATCCCGTGGTCATCGAAGAGGACACCGATCGATAGAGTCGTGCGTAAGCGTTTTTCGGGGCGACCGCGAATCGACGATCGTCGAAACACTCATCGACACTTCCATATACGTCGTCATCGAATCGGAGGGCATGACAAGCGTCGGTATCGATGGCCTATCGATCTGGACCGGAAAGCTCACACTGAACCTGCCCGAGACGTTCGCGCCGGAGATGGGCGACGACCCCGCGAAGTACACGAAGGGGCTCGGCCTCAACGCGAGTTCGCTGCCCGACGCCCACGAGGACATCGTGACGATGGGCGCGAACGCCGCCTACCAGTTGATGAACGAACAGGGGCTCGCGCCCGAGGATATCGGCCGGATCGATGTCGCCACCGAGAGCGCCTTTGACAACTCCAAGCCGGTGTCGACGTACATCGCGGGCTGTTTAGAACAGGTGTACGACGGGGACTTCCACCACGCGAACAAGGGCGAGCGGAAGTTCGCCTGCATCTCGGGCACCCAGAGCCTCGATGACGCCTACAACTGGATCCGTGCCGGGCGCAACCGGGGGCGTGCGGCTCTGGTGATCGCGACCGACACGGCACTGTACGCCCGCGGCGATCCCGGCGAGGCGACACAGGGCGCCGGCGCCGTGGCGATGCTCGTCGACGAGAACCCCGACATCGTCGAACTCGGCGTCGAGCAGGGGTACGGCAGCGCGGACGAGACGGACTTCCTCAAGCCCAACCAGCAGTTCCCCAGCGTCGACGGCCAGCGCTCGGTACAGGTGTATCTCCACCGGATGCGGGAAGCCCTACAGGACTTCGAGTCCGTCACGGGACCGACCCACCCCGACGAGTATCGCTTCATCCCCTTCCACACGCCCTTCCCGGGGATGGTCCGGAAGGCCGCGCTGCTCGGATATCGGCACGTCATCCGCGACACCGAAGTCGAGGACGCCCTCGAACCCGAGATCGGCCGCCAGCCCCGGCGCGTCGACTTCGAGGATTACGAGGCCTACGAGGCGGC
Organism: Karumarchaeum halophilus (SeqCode); assembly: GCA_042219105.1. Classification (GTDB taxonomy): domain Archaea; phylum Halobacteriota; class Halobacteria; order Halobacteriales; family Hikarchaeaceae; genus CAYSJP01. Next base: position 7,695 of record JBDGQL010000178.1, read on the forward strand.
GATCAGGGATCACATGGACGACCTGAAGGAGACCGAGGAGTACCACACCTGGTATGAGAACACGATCGAGCCGACCCTGGGCATCTCCCGCGAGGTCGGCAACTGGTACACCGGGTCGGTCCATATCGCCCGCGCCTCCGCTCTGAAGTACGCCCTTGAGGAGGATCTCGACGTCGCGGGCGAGAAGATGCTTCTCGGCTCCTACGGCAGCGGCGCGCAGGCCGAGATCCACGCCGAGGAGATCCAGCCCGGCTGGCAGGATTCGATCAGCGCCCTCGACGTCGACGACCATCTTGCGGAGCGGTACGATCTCTCCTGGGAGGAGTACGAAGAGATCCACGACACGCACAACCACGAGAAGGACACGCTCGTGGAGTCGTTCACCGCACCGGACGAAGAGTTCGTGTTCACCGGCTGGGGCGGTATGGACGAACGCGAGTACGAGTTCGTCGCGTAGCGGTCGGATCGTCTTCGGTTACACTGTCGGTCACGACTCGATAGAGATATAGGGACGTTCGTAAGCGTTTTGCGGGGGCGACCGCACGCAGTCTTGCGGTCGATCCTGTAATGACTTACGAACGTCCCTATACTCGACACCCCGGAGTGGCGAATTCCTCCACGAACGTGTGACCGACAGTGTTAGCTTCTGCGGTGCAGGGCGCTAATCCCCCTTCCTCAACGAGCA
>JBDGQL010000221.1:0-8337 GCA_042219105.1 Karumarchaeum halophilus (SeqCode)
TCGTACGTCTCGAAGAGTTCGACGGCGCGATGGTATACTGTCGGACAGAAGTATTGATAATTCGAAGGCCCCCCCGTCCTGGGGGTTCGATTATCACTGTCTCTGTCCGACAGTATACTCCCCCTGGGTCGACTGCACGATCTCGAACCCCGCCGACGCCGAGAGCCGCCGCCGGAGGTCGACGGCGATGTCGTGGCGCTGTCGTTCGTGAATCCAGTTCAGCGTCTCCAGGACGACGTAGTTCGTCACCCCGACCGTCGGAAGTTCGCCCGCATCGACGGCATGCACGATTCGCTCGGCGCGCTCGTGACGCGCCCGTGGTCCCGTGTCTTTGTAATCGATGAGAACGCCCGAGTCGATCGCCGCGACCGGCATCAGCCGTCCTCCGGGAACGCCGGATCGACCTCTCGCCCGGCGAGGTCGTGGGTTTCGCCCCCATTCCCGCCGAGATCGGCCTTCAGGTCGTCGTCCTCGAACGCGCCGTAGCGCTGTCGGCGGACTTCGACACGCAGCTCGCCGTCGTCCGTCACCTCCCAGCGAAGCTTGTCGCCGGGTTCGATGTCCACCCGTTGGCGGAGCGCAGCCGGGATCGTGACCATTCCCCGGTCGCTCACTTTCGTCTCCTCGGGGGTTTCGTCGGCGGCCATACGTGGACGTATCTCGGCCCATCATATACATGTTCCGCCACATGTGCCCCGAAGCCTCCGGTAGTGACGTTCTTCGGAGGCATCGGTTCCGGATGGATAACCGCGTCCGACGAGGAGCGATGTCGTCACCCCCCACTCGGCAGCCGCCCGGCGCGAGCCAGCCCGCCCATCCCGACCGCGATGGCCGCGAGGAGGACCGCGTAGCCGAGAAAGACGGCGTCGTAGCCGACGCCGGCCTGCACGAACGAACCCACCGCGAAACTGCCGGGGGCCTGGATGAGCATCATGGTCGCGCTGAAACCCGCGTAGGCGCTCGCACGGTGCTCGTCGGGGAGCGTATCGAGCATGTAGGCGTCCGCCGCCGGGAACAGTCCATGCACGATCAGTCCCATAACGACTGAGACGACCGCAACCGCGAGCACCCCCTCGGCAACCGTGAGCGCGAGCAGGCAGACGGCAAAGCCGGTGACGACGGAAAGCAGGATACGGAGATGCGAGAACCGGTCGGCCAGCCGGCCGGCGAAGACGAACGCGGGAATCCCGGCGGCGAACGTGAGCGTGAGAAGCTGGCTGGCCGTTCCCTGCGAGATCCCTTTCGTGGCGCCGAGGTAGGTCACGTAGAAGTTGAACACGCCCTGCCAGGCGAACCCGGCCAGCCCGACGAACACGATTCCCGCAAGGACGAGCGAGCGCTCGGCGCGGATCGCACCCAGGAGGTCACGGTCCCCGGCGCCCGCTGTCGGCATGTCGGCGCGGCGAACCGCGAGGACGAAGCCGACGGTGGCGATCAGTGCCAGCCCCGCCAGGGTGGCGAAGCTGATCCGCCAGGAGCCGAGCGCGACGGCAGCCCCCACCAGAAACGGCGCGGAGACGGCCGCGACCTGCGAGGACATCCCGCGGAGGCCGACGGCGAGACCGACGCGATCGGGGTACAGCTCGCTCACGAGCGGGTTGGCCGCGATGAAGAACACGCCCGTGGCGAGACCGACGAACAGGGCGCCGGCGGCGGTGACCCGGATGCCCGGCGAGAACGCGGTGAACGCCGCCGCCGTTGCGAGGCCGAGCCCCATCCCGACGATGACGCGATGGCGGCGGACTTTCGTGAGGAGATACCCCGTCGGCAGACGGGGCAGCGCGCTCCCGACCCACACGAGCGTTGCGATCAACCCGGCGGTCGCCTCCGGGACGCCCGACTCGATGAACACGTCCACCAGGGGCGCAAAGGCGATGCGTCCGAAGTTCACCAGAAAGGAGAAGACACAGACGGAGACGAACACGCCCAGGCGACCCCGCCGATCACGCGTCCGGGCGGTCATTCCCATGGTGGCTTCGGTGACGCGCCGGCTGTCCGGTCCCGGCTGTCGTTCCGACGACCGATCACGCGGACCACGACTATCCGTGGGCTACCGCCGGTTTGAACCTCTCGCTTCCGGCGAAGTGGCCCGCCTGCCGACCCGTACAGAGGCTCAGCTTTTAATTGGATCGAGACTGTTCGTCGTCGCATGGGCTGGTCCCCGACGCTGTATTCGTTCCTCGGACTGGGGGCTGCCGGTGTCTCCACCGCTGTTGCCGCCCAGGCATGGCGGAACCGGAGCAGACGCGGGGCTCGGTCGTTCGTCGCGCTCATGATGGCGCTGGCAGGGTGGTCGCTCGTCTACGCGGTTCAATTGGGTTTCCCGACGGCGGCCGGCCAACTGCCCTGGCAGCGCGTTAGCCTGGCCGTCGGCGGAACCATTCCGACGCTGTGGCTCGTGTTCATGCTTCGGTATGCGGGACGGGATGACTGGCTCACCCGGAGGAGACAGGCACTGCTCGCCGTCGATCCAGTCCTGTTTGGAGCCCTGACCCTGACGAACCCCGTCCACGAACTCATCTGGGACAGTGCCACACTCACGCCGACGCAGGTGTCCCCGGCCCTGGACCTCTCGCTCGAACTGGGGTACTACGTCCACATTTCGTATGCGTACCTGATCATCGCGGTCGGTCTTGGACTGACCCTCCTGATGTTCGAGCGCGCGGCGCCGATCTATCGGGGCCAGTCCTCGTTTCTGGTTCTGGGCGTGTTACCGCCGTTTGTCGGGAACATCGCCTACTCGCTTCGGCTCTCCTGGAGTCCGCTCCCGGCCGTCGATCCGACGCCGTTTCTGTTCGTCTTTACCGGCGTGCTGTGGGCGCTGGCGTTTTATCAGTTCGATCTACTGGAGCGGACGCCGCTGGCCCGCCGACGCGTCATCGACGAGATGGGCGATGGGATCGTCGTGCTCGACGCCGACGGAGAGGTCGTCAACGCGAACCGGACCGCCACGGACGCGCTCGATTCCGTCTCCGGCACCGGCCGCTCGATCACTGCGCTCCCGACGGTTGATGGATCGACAGTCGACGCAACACGGGAAGCGCTCGAGGGACGGACGGTCACGGCGACTATCAACGGGCGACAGCGGGCCTACGATATCGAGTGGTCGTCCCTCACCGACGACCGGGGAGAGGCCGTCGGATACGTGATCGCGCTCCGGGACGTCACGGATCGCAACGAGTACCAACAGCGCCTGGAGGTAGCCCAGCGGATGCTCCGCCACAACCTCCGGAACGACATGAACCTGATTCGGGGCTGGGCGGGGCAACTCGCGAAAACGGCGACGGACGAACAGGCCACGACAGTCCAGCAGATCCGGGACACTGCGGACGAACTCATCGACCTGAGCGAGAAAACACAAACGATGGTACGACTGGAATCGCCGACGCCCGCCGAACGGACGCGTGTCGACGTGCGGGAGAACCTCACGAGCATCGTCGAGGAGTTCAGCGGCGTGTACCAGGACGCGCGCATCGAGTGTTCGGTCGGGGACGGAGTCGAAGCGAGTCTTCCCGGCGACAAGTTCCTGCGGATCCCGATCGTGAACGTACTGGAGAACGCGATCGAACACAACGACGTGGACGACCCCTGGGTGCGAGTGAGTGCGGAGTCGATCGACGGCGGGATCACGGTTTCCGTCGAGGACAACGGACCGGAGATACCGGAGATGGAACGCGAAGTGCTCGAGAAGGGTACAGAGGACCCCCTGCACCACGGAAGTGGCCTGGGGCTCTGGCTCACCTACTGGAGCGTCAGGACCGTCGGCGGGAACATCGAGTTCGATCGAAGAGAGCCCCGGGGGAACGTCGTCACTCTCGAATTCCCGGCGGCGGAGTGACGGCGATCACCGGTGAGAGAGGAGAACAGTCATTGTCAGACCCCCCGGCCCTGGAGTTTCTCCTCTTCGGGTAGGTCGACGTTGGCGTCGCCGGACATCCCCTTGCCACTGCCCCCAGCGATCTCGACGAGTTTCTGGGGGTCGTCCCAGTTGTTGACCGCTTCGACGATCGCCTCGCCCATCGCCTCGGGATTCTCGGCACCGAAGATGCCCGACCCGACGAAGATTCCGTCACAGCCATGATGCATCATCAGGGCGGCGTCGGCGGGGGTGGCGATGCCGCCGGCGGCGAAGTTCACCACGGGCAGGCGGCCCATCTCGGCGGTTTCGTGGACGAGGCTGGCAGGCGCCTCGTGTTCCCGGGCCCACTCCTCGCGTTCCTCGTGGCTCATGCCATCGAGTTTCCGGATGGCACTTTTGATGTTGCGCTGGTGGTGGACGGCCTGGTTCACGTCGCCGGTTCCGGCCTCGCCCTTGGTCCGGATCATCGCCGCCCCCTCCTCAATCCGGCGCAGAGCCTCCTGGAGGTTTCGCGCGCCACAGACGAACGGGGCGGTGAACTCGCGCTTGTCGATGTGAAACCGGTCGTCGGCGGGGGTCAGGACCTCCGACTCGTCGACCATGTCCGCACCAGCTGCTTCGAGGATCTCCGCCTCCTTGGTGTGGCCGATCCGGGACTTACCCATCACCGGGATGGACACCTCGTCGATGATCGCCTGCAGGGAGGCGGGATCGGCCATTCGCGCGACGCCGCCGCGCTTGCGGATGTCCGCCGGGACCGCCTCGAGGTTCATGACGGCCACCGCGCCGGCGTCCTCCGCGATACGGGCCTGCTCGCGGTTCACGACGTCCATGATGACGCCGCCTTTCTGCATGCGTGCGAAGCCACGCTTCACCAGTTCTGTCCCCCGACGAAGTCCCTTGAGATCTGTTTCGGTCGGCATTACCGAACCTTTGGAAGTGGATCCACTTAGCCATGTTCTTTGAGGGAGTATCGGTACTCGCCGGGGAGTCACGGGGTCGGTTGCACGTCATTTCGGGAGCGACCACACGGGGTACGGACGCACCCGAACACAGTTGCAACCGACCCTATCAGCGAACCGCTTTCACCGGCCCCCCTACATACCGAAAGAAGGGTAAGCACGCCAGGAGTACCACGGCGCGTATGACGGAAACACACGGAAACTACGTGGACGGAGAATGGGTCACGGCGGAGACGGGCGAGACGTACGAGGTGAGAAACCCGGCCGACGTGACGGAGGTCGTCGGAGAGTACCAGAAGTCGGGCGTCGTGGACGCCGAGGCGGCTGTCACCGCGGCGAGCGCGGCCGCGGATGACTGGGCCGACACCCCCGGCCCGGAGCGCGGCGGGATCCTGCGGGGGGCCGCGAAGATCATGGAGGACCGCTACGACGAACTCGCCGAGACCCTCGTCCGCGAGGAGGGCAAGACCCTCGGGGAGGCTGATGTCGGCCGATCCATAGACATCTTCTATTACTACGCCGAGAAGGCCCGGGACATGGGCGGGACGGTGAAACAGCCCAGCGCCGGCGACCAGAACCTCTACACCGTGAAGGAACCACTGGGCGTCGCCGGCCTGATCACGCCCTGGAACTACCCCAGCGCTATCCCGGCCTGGAAGATCGGCCCCGCACTGGCGACCGGCAACACGGTCGTGATCAAGCCGGCCTCCGTCGCTCCCGGTCCCGTCCGTCAGATCGTCGAGTGTCTGGAGGATGCGGGACTACCCGAGGGCGTCCTCAACTACGTCACTGGCGGCGGGAGTACGGTGGGCGACACGTTCACTACCCACGAGGACGTCGACGTCGTCTCCTTCACCGGGAGCGCGTCGGTCGGGAACAGGGTGTACGACGCCGCAACCGACGACCAGAAGCGCGTCCAGTCGGAGATGGGTGGCAAGAACCCCACGATCGTCACCGACTCCGCCGACATCGAGGAAGCCGCGGACATCGTCGGATCGGGTGCCTTCGGCGTCACCGGGCAGGCCTGTACTGCCTGTTCGCGCGCAATCGTCTACGAGGACGCCTACGAGGAGTTCGTCGACGCGCTACTCGACTACGCCGAGTCGATCGAGATCGGCCCCGGTCTAGAGGATCCCGACATGGGCCCCCACGTCACCGAGAGCGAACTGGAGGGAACGCTGGACTACATCGAGGTGGGTCAAACGGAGGGCGCGGAACTCGTCACCGGCGGGAACGCCCTTGAGGAGGGAGAGTACGAGAACGGTCACTTCGTCGAGCCGACGGTGTTCACCGGCGTCGAGCAGAACATGCGCCTGTTCCAGGAGGAAATCTTCGGGCCCGTCGTGGGGGTCACGACGGTTAGCGGATACGAAGCGGCTATCGAGGCCGCCAACAACGTCCAGTACGGCCTGTCGGCGAGTATCGTCACCGAGGACCACCGCGAGGCCAACCGCTTCATCGAGGAAAGCGAATCGGGCGTCGCGAAGGTCAACGACAAGACCACTGGGCTCGAACTCCACGTGCCCTTCGGCGGCTACAAGCGCTCCTCGACGAACACCTACCGCGAGCAGGGCGACGCCGGAATCGAGTTCTACACGTCGATCAAGACCGTCTACGACAACTTCTGATATAGGGACGTTCGTAAGTCATTACAGGATCGACCGCAAGACTGTGCGTGGTCGGCAAATGTCGTCCTGCCCGCGCTCGTCGCGACCACGTCGGGATCAGAGATCCACCTTACCGGCTGTCGAACGGTGGGGTCGAGCGGCGTTATCGACGAATCGAAAGTTGCAAGTCGAGCCCAGGCGATCGATGGTACATGCGACTTGGAAAGTTTCAAGCTGGCGAACGATCACTGATCGGACGTTTCGAGGACGATGCGGTAACCGACGTGAGCGACGAGTTCGACTCCTTTCGCGACGCTCTGTCACGGCCGGAGGACGCAAGCGGAGTCGACGGCGCGACGTTCGCGGCTGACGAAATCACGTATCTGCCGCCGACGACGGAGCAAAACACCGTGTTTTGTGCAGCGCTCAACTATGAGGCCCACGCCGAGGAGTCGGACGCTGCCATCCCCGAACGGCCGCTCGTGTTCATGAAGCTCCCGCGAACGCTCGTTGGGCATCGCCAGCCAATCAACTACCACACGCGCGTCACTGGGGAGATCGATTATGAGGCCGAGCTGGCCGCCGTGATCGGAACGCCCGCCCGACACGTCTCGCCAGAGGAGGCACTTGAGCACGTCGCCGGGTACACGCTACTGAACGACACTTCCGCGCGGGACCTCCAGCTTGGCCTCCAGGTCGGCGACGAGGAGAATCTGGACTGGTTCTCCGGAAAGGCGATGCAGTCGACCACCCCCACCGGTCCTTCGGTCGTGATCAACGAAATCGACGACCCACAGGAGGTCGACATCGCCTCACGTGTCAACGGCGAGACTATGCAGAACGACAACACGAGCAGGATGATCCGGTCAGTCGCCGACCTCGTATCGTTTGTCTCCTCACGGGTTCGACTCACCCCGGGTGACGTCATCGCGACCGGAACGCCGGAAGGCGTCGGCACCTTCCAGGACGTCCGACTCCACCCCGGCGACACCGTCGAGGTTGAGGTCGAAGGGCTCGGAACGCTCGTCAACACGGTCCAGGAAGCCGAGTAAACGGACGTCTCGCCTGGCTGGATCATTTTGATTCTGCCGGACGGCGTGGATTCGGAGCCAGCGTCCGCCACGGTTAACCGCTTGCGAGATGAACTGACACCCATGTCAGGCAAGGATTCGTACTACAACCGGGCCAAACAGGAGGGGTACCGCGCCCGGTCGGCATACAAGCTGATCCAGCTCGACGAGGCGGCGGGGCTGATCGGCCCCGGCGACACAGTCCTCGATCTGGGTGCGGCCCCGGGCGGATGGCTCCAAGTCGCCCGCGAACGCACCGACGGCTCCGTGATCGGCGTCGACCGCCAGCGGATCGATCCCCTCGACGGGGTCGAAACGATCCGGGGTGACATCACCGAGGAGACGACGACGGCGGCGATACGGGAGCGGGTCGGCGGTGACGTCGGCGATCCGGACGGCAGCGGGGCTGACACCGATCCCGACCGTCCGGTCGACCTCGTTCTCTCGGACATGGCCCCGAACATGACCGGCGAGTACTCCATCGATCACGCCCGGTCGATCCACCTCGCTCGCCAGGCGTTCGAGGTGGCACTGGACCTGCTCACGCGGGGTGGGGACCTCGCGGTGAAGGTGTTCGACGGGCAGGACGTCGACGCCCTCCGGGAGGACATCGGGCGGGAGTTCGAGTACGTCCGCACGACCTCGCCGGACGCCTCCCGGGACTCTTCCTCGGAGGTGTACCTGATCGGCAAGTCCAGGCTCACCGCGCCGGTGAGGGAAGGCGAGGAGGTCGAGGTGGTGATCGAGGACGTCGGCACGGAGGGTGACGGCGTCGCGAAAGTCGAAGGATTCACGCTGTTCGTCCCCGGGACGGAGCAGGGTGATCGGCCCACCGTCCG
>JBDGQL010000042.1:0-8233 GCA_042219105.1 Karumarchaeum halophilus (SeqCode)
ACGGGGAAGACGGCACACACGTCGTCGATCTTGAGCACCTTCTCGACGAACTCGAAGACGAGCGGAAGCTGGGCGCCCGCGAGGGTGCCGACGATGAGTGCGCCCCACCACGTCGTGGTGTGCGGGATCGCGGTGATGCCGACCAGACCCGCGAGCAGTCCGTTCGCGACGTACAGGGTGTCGACCTTGCTGGTCTTGAACCAGGCGACTGCCCCGGCGCCGACCGCTCCCATCGCCATCGCGACGGTAGTCGTCATGGCGACGCGGCCGAGTCGGTCGCCGTTGAGCGCGCCGCCGTCGACGGCTGCTGCCGTCCCGACGTTGAACCCGTACCAGCCGAAGGCCAGCATCAGGGTGCCCAGCACCGCGAACGTCATCGAGTGGCCCGGAATGACGTTGACCGAGCCGTCCTCATCGTACCGATCCATCCGGGGGCCGAGGACCCACGCGGCCGTCAGGCCGGCGATGCCGCCCAGCGCGTGGACGATCGTACCACCCGCGAAGTCAATGTAGGCGGTTCCGGTGATCTCCGCGACGAGCCCCGTGTCTGCTGCCCACGTGAACCCGATCACGACGGGGTAGATCACCGCCGCCAGCAGGAACGTGTAGGTGACGTACGCCCGAAGCTTCGCGCGACCGGCGACCGCCCCGGAGACGATCGTCGCCGCCGTCATCGCGAACACGGCGCCGTACAGCCAGCTGATCCAGCCGCCGCCGCTGGTCTGGTAGGCCGCGTCCCAGGCGCCACCGCTGGCGATCGAGGCGATCCCCGTCCCGATCAGGAAGAACACGACGACGCCGACGCTCCAGGTCAGCAGGTTCTTCGTCAGCTGGTTCGCCACGTTCTTCGAGCGTACCTGCCCTGACTCCAGCATGGCGAAGCCGGCGTGCATGAAGAAGATCAGGAACGACACCGTCAGGATCCACACGTTGTTAATGGCCGTCGCGGTGGCGTCGCCGATCTGCAGCGCAGTCAGCATACGTTCACACCTCCGGTTACTCTACCGTGATTTTCTGGATGATTGTCTGACTTTTCTCCACTGAACGACTCGTTCGATTCGCACATCACATCAAAACCAAACGAGCATTCCTATATAAGGTTTACCGTTCAAATATATCCATTTATCCCAACGGTGAGTATTCATCTAGGGTGTATAAGGATGCGGTATATCTGGAAACGCATTTCTACCGGGATATTAGTGGACGATCGTACACTCGGTTTCGGAACTATCGCCCACTAGAGCGTATCATGGCCTCCGTCGGGGGATACAGTTCGTGTAAGTCCCTTCCATCGCCTCGATTTCCCTACACTTGGCGCTCGACGTATTCGACGGCCGCTTCCGGGATCGTGCTTCCGCCGATGACGGTCACGCGCATACTGGAGGCCGGATCCGAACGATGATAAGATCCATGAGAACCGGACGCCGATCGTCGATTCTCTGAGCCGGAGACGCCGAATCAACGTTAAGTTCCCCGCGCCGCTACTCTCCGTATGGAGTTCGTCAACACCGAAACCGTTCCGGGGCGAGAGATTGCGGAGACGCTCGGAATCGCGCGCGGTAACACGGTGAAGGCCCGCAACGTCGGCCGGGACATCACCCAGAGCATTCGCAACATCACCGGCGGCGAGCTGAAAGCCTACTCCGAGTTGTTGTCGGACGCCCGCGACGAGGCGCTCGAACGGATGGAGGAGGACGCCCGGTCGATGGACGCCGACGCCGTCGTCAACGTCCGGATGGAGAGTTCCTCGATCGCCAACGGCGGGTCGGAGGTCATCGCCTACGGCACCGCCGTCAAACTGGAGTAGCGGGCGTGGGACGCGCCGCCGCCGGATCACCCGGTGTCACCGTGTGACGATGGTCGAACGGTCGGATCCGGGGCGTGCCGGGGTCATAGCCGGTCGCCTCGTCGGCGTGATCACCGGGGGGATCGCGGCTGCAAGCCTGATTCGCGAGCAGAGCGTCTTCTATGAATCTCTGGGACGGGTGTTCGAACTGGTCGGCGTCGGAGGACTCCCGGTGTCGGTGCTGTTCTGGGCGAACGTCGGCCTCGCCTTCTTCGCGCGTTACGGCATCTCCTACGTCGTCGGCTCACTCGTCGGCGTCCTGTACGACTGGCTCGACCGCCCGTCTTGGCCGGTCGTGGCCGTCATCGCGCTGTGGATCGGCTTGTTCGACGCCGGACTGGCATTTCTCGACACGTTCAGCCCTCTCACGGCCGGCGGGTACGTCTTCGCGTGGCTGTGTTTCGTTCCGGTCTTCGCCTGGTTCGTCGACGACGACGCCGAGACCCGGTCAGGTCCTCGCAGACTCGGTGAGGAGTGATCGCTACGCCCGGCGGCCACGTGCAGTCACGACGATCCCGACGATCACGACGGCGCCACCAGCGAGGGCGAGCGCCCCTGGAATCTCGCCGAACAGGATCGCCGCAAGCACCGTGCTCCCGACCGGTTCGCCGACCAGCGAGACGCTCACGACGCTGGACTCGACGTGCTCCAAGGCCCAGTTGATCACGGTGTGGCCCAGGATTCCGGGACCGACCGCCATGCCGAGAAAGAGTAGCCACTCCCGGCGGGGGTACCCCGACAGCGCCTGCCCGCTCGCGAGAACGACCGCGAGCAGGCCGACCGCGGCGACGGCGTACACGACGAGAACGTAAGGCACGACGGGGACGCGCTGGCGGATCGATCGCCCCGAGAGGACGTACGCCGCGGCCATGACGGCGCCAACGAGCGCCAGGCCGTTCCCCAGAAGCGGCTCGGGGGCCCCGCCGCCGTCGAAGGCGCCGGCGGCTGACATCGCTCCTGCCCCGAGAAGTGCGATCGCGATCCCCGCGAGGGTGCGCCGGCTCACGCGCTCCGAGAGAAGGAGCCCCGCCCCGGCGGCGACGAAGACGGTCTGTGTCTGGACGAGCGTCACTGAGGCGGCGACCGTGGTGCGGTCGACGCTCTCGAACCAGGCCGCGAAGTGGGCGGCGAGCGCCAGTCCCGCGAGCAGCGCGCCCAGAAGATCCCGCCGGGAGACGCGGGCCAGATCAGCGCCGCTTCCTCTCGCCAGCGGAAGGAGGAGCAGGGTCGTGAACAGCACCCGGTAAAAGGCCATCACCGGCTCGGGCGCGTTGCCCGCCCGGATGAGAATAGCGCTGGTGCTCGCCGCGAGAACGGCCACACCTACCGCCACGAGCGCGACCCGGCGGGCTCCGAACCGCTCGGGAAACCTCCGAGGATCGACCTGTTCGAGAGCCGACACGCCCGGGGCTCACACGGTCAGTTGTAAGTCATTTCCGGATCGACCGCACGCCCCGCTACTCCGCGTCGGCGGGGGTGTCGAAGTCGTGGAAGTGCTCGCCCTTCTCCTTGGAGAGGATGTTCAGGGCGGCCGCGGCGCCGTCGCCCGCGGAGATGATCGCCTGCCACTCCTGATCGCGGACCATCGCGCCCGTTGCGTAGGCGTCCGTGACGCTTGTCTCCATCGTGACGTCGACGTCCACGACGTCGTCGTCGAAGGCACACCCCAGTTCCTCCCCGAGAGAGCGGTCTGCGCCGGTCGCAAGCACCAGATACTCCGCCTTGTAGGAGTCCTCTTCGGTGCTCGCGTGGAAGTGGTCCTCGTGTTTCTCGACGTCGGTGACCTCCTCCTCGCCGTGGAGGTCAGCGCCGAAGCCCGCCACCTGCTCGCGGGAGTCTTCCAGGAACTCCGTTCCATCCTTGCTCTCGATGCCGAGGTAGTTGAACAGGTGGGCCTTGTGCATCCACGTCGCGTCGGTGTCGAGGACGATCGCGTCGAGGCCGTTCTTCTCGGTGAACAGGGCAGCCGAGAGCCCTGCAGGGCCGCCACCTACTACGAGTACGTCGGTCGAAATCGGGTCGGACATAGCCTTTCAATAGTGGGTGCGCCGTCGAATTAAAACTACGTGTGCCGGCACGGCTCGCGGTGGCGCATATCTCCATCGAGTCGTGACCGACAGTATTAGGCTCCGCCGTATCGGCGAATATCTATCAGGACTTCTGTCGACCTGTAATCATTCGGCGCCGTCACGATCGATCTCCACGTCGATGGCGTACCGATCGAGTGCGTACAGCAGGATGGCGCCGATGACGGCGAGGGCTGTGAACTCGCCGATAGTCGCGGTCGTCCACGTCGTCCGGCCGCCGATCTCCGCGATCGGCGCCCTGAGCGCACCGGCCACGAGGGCGACGAGAAAGGCGAGGGTCGTCTCGTAGTCGCGCTCGAGCGCGCGGTCGACGGCCCGCGAGACCGTGAGCAGGCCGACGACACCCCCGAGGACGAACACGACGACGGTCGTTGCGGGGTCGAGCAGGCCGTTCGGTCCGCTCCCGGAGACGGCCCCGACGAGGCGATCGACGAACGTCGACAGTTCCGCCGACATGAACGTGTACTGCCCCAGGATCACCAGCATGAGCGACCCCGAGATGCCCGGAAGGATCATTGCGCTGACCGCGACCACACCGGCAAGAAACGTCAGCGGAATGGCGTGACCGGAAAGCACCGTCAGATCCCCCGAGAGGACGAAGGCGAGCAGGAATCCCGAGCCAGCGGCGACGACGTGGCGGGACTCCGTGAGTTCGACCTGTCGGGAGAGCACGACCACGGAGGCGGCGATCAGCCCGAAAAAGAAGCCAAACAGCGCGACCGGCCGGTTCTGGTCCGCGACGTGGACGATCCTGGTTACCAGGACCACGGCCATGAGAATCCCGACGCCAAGCGGGAAAAGAAACGACGCGTCGATATCCTCGAACGTGTCCCGGATCGCCGTTCTCTCGGGCGGGACGAACGCGCCGAGCAGACGCAGGCCGTTTCGCGGCGTGAGCGCCGTCACTGCGTCGATCAGGCGTGCGTACACGCCTGCGATGAGTGCGATCGTCCCTCCCGACACTCCAGGGACCGCGTCGGCTGATCCCATACAGAGTCCGACGACGTACGTCCGGAGCATCCTCCGCGTGGAGTCCATCTGGTCACGATTAGCCGATGGCCGGCAAATCTCTTGTGGACTCCCGCCACAGTGGCGCGCATGGAGGAACTCACGACGCTGGCGGCCGACCTCGCTACGATCCCGAGACACGAGGGCGAGCGCGAGGCGGGCGACTTCATCGAGTCGTGGCTGCGCACCGAAACCGACGCGGACGTGACACGCGACGACGGACTCCTCGACACCGGGGACGGAGAACCCCCGGGCGGTGGAGGACGGGACGACGTCGACCGCGGGGGGAACGTCATCGCACGCAAGGGGTCGGGCGCGTCGCTCGCGCTCGTCGGACACCACGACGTCGTGCCGCCCGACGCCTCCCAGGTCGATGGCGAGGAGTACGTCATCGAGTGGCGGGACGGGCGACTCCGCGGCCGGGGGACCGCCGACATGACGGGTGCGGTCGCGGCGGCGATGCTCGCTTTTCGGGACGCCGATCCGGCGGGGGAGCTGGTGTTCGTGTCCTTCGTCGGCGAGGAGTCGGGCTGTCTCGGGTCGGCGGCGGCGATCGATCGGGGGTTCGATCCCGATTACGCGGTCGTCGGTGAGGGGTCGACGGACTACGCCACGCCCGGCGTCACCGACGTCGTGATCGCGCATAACGGCCGGCGCGGGGGGACGATCACGGCACAGGGAGCGGCCGCCCACGCGAGCGAACCCGAGACGGGCGCGAACGCCATCTACCGCGCGGCCGATGCGGTCGAGGTGGTGCGGGACATCGACCCGCCGGCGACGACGGTGCGGGGCCACGACGTGTCGGGAAGCGTCGCAGTCACGGAGATCGAGGGCGGGTCGGCGTGGAACGTGATCCCGGAATCGTGTGCGGTCACGGTCGATGAGCGCACGGTGCCGGGAGCGCGCCTCCCCATCGAACGCGTCGAGGCGATCGATGGGATCTCCTGGCGGATCGACCAGGACCTCCCGCCGATGCGGTGCTCCGACGGAGCGTTCGCGGACGCGGTGCTCGACGCCGCTGGGACGTGTCAGGAAGGCGTCCCGGAGGAGGTTACCAAGCCCGCCGCGACCGACGCCGGGCGACTCGCCGAGACCGGCACGGCCTGTGTGGTCTGTGGCCCGGCGGAACCGGGGGAGGCCCACACGGCGACCGAGAGCGTCTCGATCGATGCACTAGCACGGTGTTACCGGATCTACCGGAACGTCGCCGAAACCTGGCCCCGATGACGGCACCGCCGGCCCGGATCACAGCTCCTTTTGGAGCCTGATCAGTTCGAACTCCCGCCACTGGTGGCGCCACCGCTCCCGGTACCCCTGCGCCCGGTAGAACGGCGCCGACCCCTGGCGGTCGGCAGTGTCGAGAACCAGGCGGTCGAATCCGCGGTCCCGAGCGGCGTCTTCCAGGGCTTCGAGGATCGCCCGCCCGAACCCCCGTCGCTGGTGATCCGGAGCGACGCGCATGCGCTTGAGTTCGGCGGTGGCTCCCCCCTCACCGCTGGCCTTCCCGTTACCCATCGTTCTCTCGGCCGGGAGAAGACCGGCCATCGCGACGATCTCCCCGTCGTGCTCGCCCACGAGAAAGGCGCCACCGACGTCGAGGTACGCTTCCTCGATGTCGGCCATGTCGCTCGTGTCCGGCAGCTTTTCGGGGGGTGTTCCGGCCGCCCGGATCGCACGCTCGTGGAGGGCAACGACCGCCTCGTGGTCCGCCTCGCGGTAGGAGCGAATCTCGATGTCGGACGCCACGAGGGCGGCTGGGGGGGCCGCCGGCCTAACGCTGGCGGTCGCGAGAGAGACATTCTTGACGCCGGGGTCCGATATACCACCTATGGCAACGACGGAGTCCGCGGAGACGCCTGACGCGTACGCGAACCTTCTCGATCAGTACGAGCGCATCGCTTCCCTCCAGTCCGCCTCGGGCGTGCTGAGCTGGGACCAGCAGGTCACGATGCCGGAGGGCGGTACGCCCGCCCGCTCCAAACAGCAGTCGACGCTGTCGGGACTGACCCACGAACTCCTCACCGATGAGGAGATGGGAGAGTTGCTCACGGAGCTTGAGAATGCGGAACTCCCCGGCGAACAGACCGCCACCGTCCGGGAGATTCGCCGCGAGCACCGCCGCGCGGACCGGGTTCCACAGGACCTCATCGAAGAGATATCCCGGGCGAGTTCGGAGGCGCTGCCGATCTGGGAGGAGGCCAAATCCGAGGACGACTTCGGGACGTTCGCGCCGAAACTCGAGGAGTTGCTCGAACTCAAACGCGAGTACGCCGAACAGATAGACCCCGACCGGGACCCCTACGAGGTGCTGTTCGAGGACTACGAGCCGTACGTCGGTATCGACACCGCCGAACGGATCCTCGAGCGCCTGCGCGACGAACTCGTCCCGCTGATCGACGACCTGAACAACGCCGACCCCGATCTCGCGGACCCATTTGAGGGAACATACGCCGAAGACGCCCAGGAGGCGGTCTCCCGTGACATCCTCGACACCCTGGGCTACGACTGGGATCGCGGACGGCTCGACACCTCCTCCCATCCCTTCACGTCGGGCAACCAGTTCGACTGCCGGATCACGACCCGGTTCAACGAGTCGGATCCGCTCGACGCGCTCACCGCGACGATCCACGAGTTCGGCCACGCCCAGTACACCCTCGGCCTCCTGCAGGAGGCGTTCGGGACGCCGCTCGGCCAGGACCGGGATCTGATGGTGCACGAATCCCAGTCGCGGTTCTTCGAGAACCACGTCGGCCGGACGGAGGCGTTCTGGGAGTGGGCGCTCCCGACCGTGCGCGAACACTTCGAGGGCCTGGACGACGCCAGCGCGCGGGACGTCTACGAGGCCGCAAACCAGATCTACCCCGAGAACCTCATCCGCGTCGAGGCGGACGAACTCACCTACCACATGCACATCATCCTCCGCTTCGAGATCGAGCGCGACCTGATCCGGGGCGATCTTGACGTCTCGGAGGTGCCCGGCGTGTGGAACGAGAAGATGGAGGAGTACCTCGGCGTGCGCCCCGACACCGACGCCGAGGGCTGCCTGCAGGACATTCACTGGTCACACGGCGCCTTCGGGTACTTCCCGACCTACTCGCTGGGCAGCGTCCTCGCGGCACAACTCGACCACCACGTCCGCCAGGACCTCGACGTCGACGCGCTGGTCCGGGAGGGCGAGTTCGACCCCCTCCGGGAGTGGATGGGCGAGCGGATCCACCAGCACGGCTGCCGGTACACCACCCCCGACCTGATCGAGGAGGCGACCGGCGAGGCGTTCACCGCCGACTACTTC
>JBDGQL010000143.1:0-8230 GCA_042219105.1 Karumarchaeum halophilus (SeqCode)
ATTAGGCCGTCCTACGCCGCGTTCGGCTGACACCGCGCGTAGTTTTAAGTGTAATCGCTCCGATATAGATTCGATGCCAGATACGATCGGCTCGACAGGCTGGCAACTCGCATCCGATTCCGAGGCCGGGGAGGTGCGTCTCGAACACGTCGACTCCGGGCGCTCGTACGTCCTGGACGATGCGGGTGGCCTGCGGGTGCCGGAGAGCGAGGACGCCGGGAGCGAACTGGACGCCCACCAGTCGGGGCTCGACACGCAGGCCGAAACCAGCACCGAGACCTGCACCGTCCAGTGTGACGAGGAAACCGGCGAGGCGATCATCCACGGCGCGACGGCCATCTCCGTCGACGCGCCCGTGGTCGACGTGTCGGCCCGAAAGCGCGTGGACGTATCGAGTGCCGGCGGCGTGAACATCACTGGCGAAGACCGGTTCGAGGAGAACTCATCGTGAGGGGAATCCATCGCACAGCCACTGGACTCGGGGAACGAGACACATGCCAGATCTGACCAATCTCGAAGACGCCGGCTGGCAAATCGACGTCGAGGGCGGGGAAATTCACGCCGAGCACGTCGACTCCGGGCAAACCCACGTGTTTGACGCCGAGGGCGGGGTCCACGCCCCGGACGGGGAGACGACCGATTCCGGGACTGGCACCCTCGAGGCGGCCAGCACGGTCACGGGAGCCTGCACCATCGAGTGCGACGAGACGACCGGCGAGGTGACGGTCCACAGCGAGAACGGCATCTCGATGCAGGCGCCGGCCATCGACATCGCCGGGCGGGACCGCGTCGACATCTCCAGTCCGGGCGTGGTCAACGTCTTCGAGGAGTCGGACGTCGCGTCGACGGGGGACGTGGAGGCGACGGTCACGGACTCCAGGACGAACGGAGATGCGGTCGTCTCGCAAGCCGGGACTGACACGCTCGAGGAAGCCAGCACGGACGCCTGCACCATCGAATGCGACGAGACGA
Organism: Karumarchaeum halophilus (SeqCode); assembly: GCA_042219105.1. Lineage (GTDB taxonomy): Archaea > Halobacteriota > Halobacteria > Halobacteriales > Hikarchaeaceae > CAYSJP01. The sequence goes on from JBDGQL010000143.1 coordinate 973, forward strand.
CCGGTGAGGTGACCATCTACGGCGAGAACCGCGTCTCGATGCGAGCGCCGATCATCAGGATTGCAGGTGGGGACCGCGTCGACATCTCCAGCCCGGGCGTGGTCAACGTCTTCGAGGAGTCGGACGTCGCGTCGATAGGTGCGTTCCCGAACGGGGCGGCGGCGACCGATAGCGTCCACCGCGTCGAGGTTCCGGTGGGTTCCGAACTGGACGGCGCCGGGCTGTCGACGGTCACCGTCGATTACCCCGCGGACTTCGACGTGAGTGCCGTGACGGCGACCGACGTGCTCGGCGCCGGCGTCGAGCGGACTGGCGGCACCATCGACTTCATCGAGGTCTCGGAGGTCACGAGCAGCGACAACGGCACCACGGTGACGTTCACCATCGGTAACGACCTCCAACTCGGCACCGACGAGACGGTCATCCTCGAGTACCGCCGCGTTACGAACGCCTCGACGGAGGGCGACTACGTCGCGGTAGCGGGGATCAACGGGACGGAGGTCGGCCCCGCGTCGCTGGCGGTCGGTCCGGAGACCGACACCCCCGCTCCCGTGGTCAGCACCTTCGAGGAGGACGACGAGGGCTGGGAGATCAGCGGCGACGCCCAGGGGAGTTCGACCGTCCCGACCTTCGAGGATGGGACAGGCACTCCGGCACCCTCCATCTCCGCGGTGGACGACGTGGCTGGCGGCGTCTGGTACTTCAGCGCCCCCGGGAAGTTCCTCGCTAACAAGTCCGCTTACTACGGCGGCACCCTGGAGTACGACCTCCTGCAGGAGTACTCCGGGAGTGCCAGCCAGTTCGACTCCGCCGACATCGTCCTCTCGGGTGGCGGGATGACTCTCACCTACGACCACGGGGACGCGAGCAGTCATCCGGGCGGCGGCGACTCGGGGGTCTGGACGTCGTACACGGTGACGCTCGCGGAGACGGACGCCTGGAAGAAAGGCGACGGGAACAGCCCATCGGGAAGTGAGATGCTGACCGTCCTGAGCGACCTCACCGAGTTGCGGATCCGGGGGGAGTACCGGGACGGGTCCGACAAGGGATACCTGGACACCGTGAGGATGGCCCCGGGTGGTGAGGGGGCACTGACGCTCGGCCTTCCCGACGGCACCCTGGAGACCGTCGCCGCGGTCGAGAACGACCAGCCGGTGGCGGAGTACTACGGCTTCGACACGACCGACGACAAGAGCGCCGACCTGCCCGACGCGCTGACGATCGCGGACGCGACCGTCAGCTTCGTCTACCGGAACGCAGAGACCGGCGAGCACAGTTTAGTGACTGTCCACGACGACCCGACGAACGACACCGGCGGGGCGGCGGTCCTCACCTTCGGCGGCGTGAGCGATGCCCAGTGGCTCGCCAAGGACGACACCGAGGACATCACTCCGCCCCAGGACCGGTACGAGACGCCCGATGGAACGTTCGGGTCGTCGGAATCGGCGGCCTGGAAGTGGAACTCCGACCGCACCGACGGCGGCGTCATCGGTCCCCTTGGAGCCTCGTTCGACGTCGTCATGACCCACAGGGCGAGCGGCACCGTGCGCGACGTGACGAGGGAGCGCCAGGGCCTCGACCGCTGGCTGTTCGTCGACGGCGCGGATCCCTCGAACCCGGTCGAACTCACGACCTTCGCCGACGGGATCGGGGACGTCAGCGCCCGCATCACCACGGGCGACATCGATACGACGCCGGGTGGGGATCCCGGGGACGTCTTCGATGGGCTACAGCTGTTGCTGAACGGCAACACCGCGGTCGCGTCGGCCGAGGGGAACGTCGAGGCGTGGCAGGACGCCACCGAAAACGGGTTCGACTTCACCCAGAGCGACCCCGCGAAGCGCCCGACGCTGGTCGCGGACGCGATCAACGGCCACCCCGCGCTCCGGTTCGACGGCGAGGACGACCACTTCATCCGCGAGGACACGCTCGGCATCCCCAACGACAGCGCTCGCACTCTCGTCGTCGTCTGCCGGCTGACCGACACTACCGAGCGGTCGCCGTACCTGATGCAAGGGAAGTTCGACGCCACCGGCACCGGCTCGAACTCCTACGGCCTGGAGGCGAACACCTTCAAGACTGCCGGCGAGCGCTTTGGCCTCTATCTCATCAGCGTCGCGAAGGACTCCGAGCGGTCGACGGACACGAACTACAACGTCCACGTCATGCAGACCGCGGACGCCTCCAGTCTCTCTGCGATGGAGAATTCGACCACCTACTACGTCAACGGCCAGCAGATCCCGTTCACGGACACGGGGGGCGGCGTCAGGAACAGCCCCCTCGAGGCCGACTCGACGGCGATCGGGACGTTCCCGCAGTCGGATCCGTCCGCCCTGATGCACGGTGAGATCGCCGAGATCTTCGCCTTCGATCGGGCGCTGCTCGACTCGGAGCGCTCGAGCCTGGAGGCGGCGCTGTTCGAGAAGTACGGGCTCGGAACGTAGCCTGCTCTTCCCGGGGGGTCACGAACTTATATTCCCGGAGAGCGAGAAGCCGACCCATGGGAACGCTCGATCCCGACTTCGAGGACGAGACGGTCGTCGTCACCGGCGCCACCTCCGGCATCGGCAGGGAGACCGCGATACAGTTCGGGGCGGCCGGGGCGACGGTCCTGATCGGCGACGTCGACCGCGAGCCGAAACTCGCCGACGCGCCCACGGCGGAGGCGATCCGGGACGCAGGCGGGGAGGCCGAGTTCGTCGAAACCGACGTGAGCGACCGGTCCGCGGTCGAGGAACTGGTCGAGGCGGCCCGGGAGTATGGGGGCGTCGACGTCATGATCAACAACGCCGGGATCTACCGCGACGGGGCGGTCACGGAACTCACCGAGGCGGATCTCTCCGCCGTCCTGGCGGTGAACGTCGAGGGCGTTTTTAATGGCGTCCAGTCGGCCGCGATCGACATGCTTGAACGGTCGGAGCCGGGCGTCATTCTCAACACCGCCTCGATCAGTTCCCGGTTCGCCCAGCACGGCCAGACGGCCTACGACGCCTCGAAGGGCGCGGTGGCGATGATCACGCGGACGGCGGCGCTGGAACTCGCGGAGGAGGGGGTTCGCGTCAACGCGGTCGCGCCGGGACAGATCGCGACGGAGTTCACGCCCGGACTGTCCGAGCGCCAGCGCGAACTGGCCCGGACGAAGGGGCACCTGAAGCCCGTTCCGCTCGGGCGGGCGGGCGAGCCTGCGGACCTCGCCGGCGCCTACCTCTTTCTCGCGAGCGAGGCGGCGGGCTACGTCACCGGCGAACTCCTGTTCGTCGACGGCGGGTGGCAGGTGGGGTGAGACGGCGACTCCCGGCGGGTGGCCGGTGGGCCAAGACGTGACACCGAGCAGGGGGGAAGACGGCCGGCTCAGGAAGGTCCGATCCGGGGGGCCAGGGATCGTCGGCCCGGGAACCGACAGTATCAGGGTCCCCGCCGGCGAACCCGGGTTCGATGTTCGAGAAGGTGCTGGTCGCCAACCGCGGCGAGATCGCGGTGCGAGTCATGCGTGCCTGTCGTGATCTCGGTATCGGGACCGTTGCGGTCTACTCCGACGCCGACCGGTCGGCCGGCCACGTCCGCTACGCCGACGAGGCCTACAACGTCGGGCCCGCACGGGCGGCTGACTCGTATCTCGACGGCGAGGCGATCCTCGACGCGGCGCGGGAGGCGGGCGCGGACGCGATCCATCCGGGGTACGGCTTTCTCGCGGAGAACGCCGGCTTCGCCGCCGACGTCGAGGACTCGGCGGTGACCTGGGTCGGTCCGCCCGCGGACGCGATGGAGGCGCTCGGCGAGAAGACGAGCGCCCGGTCGCTGATGGAGGATGCTGGCGTGCCCGTCGTTCCGGGGACGACCGAACCGGTCGAGTCGGCCGAGCAGGTCGAGGAACTCGGCGCGGAGTACGGCTACCCCGTCGCGATCAAGGCCGAGGGCGGGGGCGGTGGCCGCGGGCTGAAGATCGTCGAGGGTCCCGACGAGGCCGCCGAGGCCTTCGAGAGCGCCCGCCGGGAAGGCGAGGCGTACTTCGACAATCCCACCGTGTACGTCGAGAAGTACCTCCCCGAACCGCGCCACGTCGAGGTGCAGATCCTCGCGGACGAACACGGGACGGTTCGCCATCTCGGCGAACGGGACTGCTCGCTGCAGCGCCGCCACCAGAAGCTAATCGAGGAGGCACCCAGTCCCGCGCTCGATTCCGACCTCCGGGCGGAGATCGGTGACGCCGCCCGCCGGGGCGTCGAGGCGGCGGGCTATGAGAACGCCGGCACCGTCGAGTTCCTGCTCGCCGACGGCGACTTCTACTTCATGGAGGTGAACACCCGGATCCAGGTCGAGCACACCGCCACCGAGGAGGTGACCGGGATCGACGTGGTGAAGTGGCAGCTCCGGATCGCCGCCGGCGAGGAGATCGACTTCGGCCAGGAGGACGTCTCGATCGACGGCCACGCGATCGAGTACCGGATCAACGCGGAGAACCCCGCCGCGGAGTTCGCGCCCACGCCTGGAACGCTCGCGACGTACGATCCGCCGGGCGGGATCGGCGTCCGGATCGACGACGCGGTCCGGCAGGGTGACGAAATCTCGGGAGAGTACGACTCCATGATCGCGAAGCTGATCGTCGCGGCCGGCGATCGCGAGGAGTGTCTTGCCCGCTCTCGGCGGGCGCTTTCGGAGTTCGACGTCGAGGGCGTCCACACGACGATCCCGTTTCATCGCCTGATGCTCGCTGACGACCGCTTCGTCGAGGCCACCCACACCACCGACTACCTCGATTCCGAACTCGATCCCGTGCGGATCGAGGAGGCGGTCGAACGGTGGGGACCCGAAACCGCTGACGCCGGCGACGTCGAGGGGGATCACGGCGACGAGGCGGTCGTCGAGCGGACCTTCACCGTCGAGGTGAACGGCAAGCGCTTCGAGGTGGACCTGGCGGAGCGCGACCCGCCGGATGGAACGCGGACGCCGCCCGCTCCCGGCGGGCGGGACGATTCCGATTCCGACTCGGATGCCGGAGCGTCCGGGGAAGATGACGGGGGATCGACCACCAGCCCGGAGGGCGAGGAGGTCACGTCGGAGATGCAGGGTACCATCCTGGAGGTCCCCGTCGCGGAGGGCGACACGGTCGAGCGCGGCGACGTGCTCTGCGTGCTGGAGGCGATGAAGATGGAAAACGACGTGGTGGCCTCCCGTGGCGGGACGGTGACGGACGTGTTCGTGTCGGAAAGCGAGAGCGTCGAGATGGGTGATCTACTCGTCGCGATCGAATGACGTACGGAGTCGCTCACTTCCGATAGCGGCCCACCAGCCTATCCGCGTATCTTCTTCGTATACCGTTGATTCAACCTGGACGAATCCTAATTCCGTGTCACTCACGTTTTTCACGGTGAGAAACAGGTGGTACCCCCGCCATTCGTGAGAGAGTATTTTGAGGTATTGCTCATACTGTCGGCTGTGACTCGATGGAGATATTCGACACCCCGGGGTGGCGAATTCCTCCACGAACTTACAGCCGACAGTATTACTGACCGTGCGTGAGGACGCCGAAGCGTGGGAGGTGATCGCGGGGTACTTCGAGGAGTTCACCGTCGCTGATCGGGAGGCAGCCGACGTGCGAGGGCCGCCCGAGGACGACGGGCGCGGATTGACCGGGACCGCCTACGCGGCGTGGCGTACCTATAAGCGCCTCAGGAGGCTGTTCTAATCCATGACCGAGCCTCGGGACTATGATAAGGAATACACTGCACCCGTGCCCGGGCCGGTCAGACAGCGCGTTGGTGTGGATATACACCGGGGAGAAGTAACTCGGTTCGTCGTGCAGCTCGAATATCTCATTGAGCTGTATCCCGAGGAATGGGCGACTGTCGTTCGATATGATCACGACGCTGAGGGGAGCGCGGCGGCCACGCACGACGTGACCGAGGAGGGGCTCCACATCGACATCTACCGGGGCGGCGAGAAGATCGATAGTCACGAACTAACGCCGCCTCTCCCGGCGAACGACGCGCTCAACCGGGCCGAAGAACATTTAGCCGAGCATCTGGAAGGGTATGTACGGAGGTTCGAACGATGGCACGGGATACACCGGTAACCGACGCCGAGATCGAGGACGCCCGCGAGGCGATCCGGGTGCAGCGCGAAGAGATTCGTGAGGACCTCGCTGCCGAGGGCGTCGACGTGACCGGATGGGACGAGGATCCCGTGTCGGACAGCGATCCCGAGCCGGCCGAATCCGACTGAGTGCCGAGCACACGTATCCGGGGTTGTTTTTAATACACCAATCGCAAGAAGGAGTTGAACCCTTTTTCAGGACGCCGGAGCCAGGACTCGAACCCACTCGTTCCCGTTCGCTCGCTGGCTCGCTCGCCTCCCACTCCCTGTTCGAGTCCTGGGAGCGCTTCTATCATCGACGCGAGTGCTCGCAGGCGGAGCTGCTCGCGTCGCGTCTCGAAGAAGCGCCGGAGCCAGGACTCGAACCCGCCCAGACGGTCCGGGTCGCTCGCTTCGCTCGCTTCCCGGGCTGCGACTGGTCTGCTCGACTCCTGCTGGCCCCTCTTCCCGTGCGCGGGCTCCTCGCTGCGCTCGTCGCCGTTGCGCACGGAATCGACGCCGGAGCCAGGACTCGAACCTGGGACCGCCTCGTGTCTGCGGTCCACAGCGGAACTGGGAACCCTAACAGCGAGGCGCTCTACCATCTGAGCTACTCCGGCCCACCGCAGTCCGGGGTTTCCCCGCTCAATTCATAGGACTTTCGTTTCCCCGCCTGTCCCGTGACCCGATCACGCGCCAGACCGACATGCTTTCGTCGTGCCTGCGTGTACCGCCTCTCCATGCCCGACTTCGAGGCCGTCACCGAGCGAGTGCTGGAGCGCGTCGACCCCGACGCCGACGAACGCGAGCGCCTCGAAGCCATCACCGGGACCCTGCTCGAACGCACCCGCGAGGCCATCGCTGACCTCCCTGTCGAGGCCGACCCGCTCCGGGTCGGCTCCACCGCCCGGAACACCTGGCTCGCGGGCGAGCGCGACATCGACCTGTTCGTGCGCTTTCCGGCGGATCTCCCCCGGGAGAAACTCGAGGAGTACGGCCTCGCCGTCGGCCACGCGGTCCTCCCGGAGGGCCGCGAGGAGTACGCCGAACACCCCTACGTTACCGGCACCGTCGAGGGGTTCGACGTGGATCTCGTCCCGTGCCACGACGTCGACTCGGCGCGGGAGATCGAATCCGCAGTCGACCGGACCCCCTTTCATACCACCTACGTCGAGGAGCGCCTCAC
>JBDGQL010000056.1:0-8199 GCA_042219105.1 Karumarchaeum halophilus (SeqCode)
TCTGTCCGACAGTATATATCCTTACAGGTTCGGGTCGGGACCGCCCCCACCAGGTGTGCCAATCGTGACTATTAATTCATCCGGGCCGGTACGGCAGGCATGGTTGCTGTCGATTACATGGCTCACCAGGAGCAGTACAGCCCATCACAGCTCCTCGATTACGCGAAGCATGCTGAGAGGGCGGGCTTCGAGTTCGTCTGGACCTCGGACCATTTTCACCCGTGGTTCCATACGGACGCCGAGGCAGGCTTTGCCTGGTCGTGGCTGGGTGCCGCGACCAGCGAGGTCGACATTCCGATCGGGACCTACGTGACTCCAGTAGCCGACCACTACCATCCCGGACGGATCGCCCAGGCATTCGCCACGATCGGAGAAATGCATGACGCGCGTGTCGTACTCGGGTTGGGAACCGGCGAGGCGATGAACGAAAAGCCCCTCGGGGAGCCATGGGACGAGTATCCCGTGCGACGGGATCGGCTCACGGAGACCCTGGAGATCGTCACAGAACTTTACGACAGCGACGAGTTCGCCAGTTACGACGGCGAGCACTTCGACCTCGAGGAGGCGTCCCTGTACACGAAGCCCGAGGAGCCCCCGGAGATTCACGTTGCAGCCAACGGTCCGAGTACTGCACGCCTCGCGGCCCGCTTCGCGGATGGGTTCATGACGGTCATTACCGGTGAGGAGTTCACCGATCGCCTCTACCCGGCAGTGCGTCGGTACGCCAAGGCGGAAGGGCGCGACCCCGACGCCATCGAGACGACAGGGCTCGTGATCGCATCCTACGACGAAGATTACGAGCGAGCCTTCGAGGCCACCCGGCCCTGGTGGGCGACGACCCAGGATGTCTTCGATCGGGCGATCGCCGACCCACGCGAGATCGAGGCGATGGGCGAACAGGCAACAGAACAGGAGATCGAGGAGAAGTTCCTGATCGCTGACGATCCCTCTACGATCGTTGATGAGGTCGAGGCCCTCGCCGAACAGGGGTTCGACCGCGTGGCGCTCGGGAACACCAGTCCGGACCCCGAAGCGCTGTTCGAGGTGGTGGGGGACGAGGTCATTCCGGCGGTGTCGGGATAAGGAGGACACGATACGATGTACGAGGACTTCGCTTCAACGCTCGCTGCGACGATGTGGACCGACTTCGACGATCAACCGACCCGCGATGGACCCACCGCGGAGATCACCGGACTGTCGACAACCGTGATCGACGGTAACTTCCCATGGACGCTCGTCACCGTCGAAACGTCCCAAGGGGTGACCGGTATCGGCGAGTGCTACCCGTCGCCCGGCGTCCACGAGATCATCACGGAGTACATCGAACCGCTCCTGGATGGCGAGAATCCGCTCGACGTCGAGCGACTGTACTACCTGATGCGCGAGAGCCTCTCGGGCCGGGGGTCTCAGTGGGGTGTCGGGACGATTGCGATCAGCGGTGTCGAGATCGCACTGTGGGACGCGGCCGGGAAACTGCTCGACCAGCCAGTCTACCAGTTGCTCGGCGGGAAACTCCGGGACGAAATCCGAGTGTACGCCGACTGTCACGCGGGCCAGACGATGGTCGAGTCCGTCGAAGCGGACGACCCCGGGGACACCTACGAACCGGAGACCTATGCCATGGCAGCCAGGGACGCCGTCGAGGAGGGGTTCGATATCGTGAAGTTCGATCTCGATGTTCCCTCCGGCCGGGAGATCGATCGCAAGTCCCGGCATCTCGGTCCGCCGGAGATCGAGCATAAAAGACAGCTCGTGGAGACGGTTACGGAGGAGGTCGGAGGAGAGGCAGAGGTGGCGGTCGACCTCCACTGGAACTTCAGTCCCGAGACTGCCGAGCGGCTTTGTGGGGCGATCGAACCGTACGACGTCGCCTGGGTGGAGGATCCACTCCCGCCGGAGAACACTGACGCTCTATGCGAACTCAAGCGGCGGACCGACGTGACACTCCTGACCGGCGAGAACCGCTATGGCCGACATGGGTTCCGCGACCTGATCGAGCGACAGGCCGTCGACTTTCTGGCACCGGACGTCCCGAAGACCGGAGGCATTGCCGAGACGAAGAAGATCGGGGACATGGCCGAAGCCTACTACCAATCCCTGGTACCCCACAACATCGGTACCCCGGTTGCGACGCTCGCCACGGCTCACGTCGGCGCCACGATGCCGAACTTCATCGCGGTGGAGTACCACGCCCGCGACGTGATCTGGTGGAACGATATCGTCGAGGAATCCGGGTTGATAGAGGACGGCCTCATAACCGTCCCCGACGCTCCCGGTCTCGGGATTGACCTTCGCTGGGACGTGATCGACGAACACGCCAAGGGACGGGATCATGGATCACCAACCACGTCCCGCCAGTAATCGTAGTTCCGTTTGGCATGCACCAGCGGTTCGTCGGTCCGGTTTTCGATTTCGATGGTCAGATGTCCATCGTAGTTGGCCCCCTCGAGCGCATCGGACACAGCTTCGAAGTCGAGGATCCCGTCGCCGAGATCCGTGAACGTCCGGAAGTAGGTGATGACGTCATCGAGGTGAAAGTCGCCCGTCGAGAGCGCGTCCCGGTGCTCGGTGAACTCCGCCCCGGGATCGACATCCTTGAGGTGGATATACTCGATTTGATCGGCGAAACGCTCGATGCCGTCGATGACAGTACCGGCCGGATAGTGCTCGCCGTAGGGGTAGTAGTGGGCGGTGTCCCAGAGGAGGCCCACGTTGTGGGGGCTCCGATTGAGCCAGTCTTCGATCTCCTCGAGGCGCTCGATCTGCGTGCCGCCGTGATGGTGGATGACCGGCGTGACGCCCGCAGCTGCAGCAGCGTCTGCGAGTCGATCAATCCAACCTTCGAGGGTTTCGTCGTCGATGGACCCTCGCTGGGGCGGGAGTAGACCCAGGTACTCCCCACCGAGATCGCCGATGATGTTGACGTGGTTGGCGACTCGGTCGACAGCCGCCTCGTTCTCGAGCCACGCGCTCATAACGCAGTAAAGTTCGAGATCGTACTCGCGTAGCCACGTATCGACGTTCTCCGGGCCCGCGTCGAGTAGCTTTTCGAACCCGATTTCGACGCCGTCGTACCGACAGGCCCCGATGTCTCCGAATCCGGTCTCGATCGATTCGCTGTCGTACATCATCGTCGTATAGCCCAGTCCCATGTCCGTCGTTTCCGCGTTGGGGAGTTATAGTTTTGTGTCAGGATTATCAATACACCCGGGCGTGACTTTTTTGAGCCGTGTCGTCACAAACCTGGAGCATCACGAGCGGAATGTGCTAATCTGGTGTCGTAGCAGTTAACAGAGTCACGTCCGGGTGTAAATGTGAGGGTCTACGGGTCGACAGAACTGTTGATAGAATTAGCCTCCACCGCACCCGGCGAATATCTATCAGGACTTCTGTCGACTCGTAGACGATCCCTTGAGACTGGCGGAGGCGACTCCACCGCCTCGCGTGCCGGTCGTCTCGTCTCCGTCCGAGGCGAGCGTGAACTCCTCGAACAGGGACGCGAGCTGGTTTGCTTTCGTCGTGAGGGTGTCGGCTTTCGTCGCCACCTCCGTCGCCGTCTCGGTCTGTCGTCGGCTCGATGCGGAGACAGACTCAGCCTGGCTCGTGACCTCCTCGCTGACGCTGGCGACGTCTTCGACCATCACGACTGCGTTCTGGACCGAACTCGCCTGGTCGTCGGTGGCGGTGCTGATCTGCTGGATGCCGGTGTTGGTGTTCTCGACGCGCTCGCTGACCGTGTTCAGGGCGTCGATCGCCCGTTCGACGGTTTCGACTCCCGATTCGACGTTTTCCTGTGTCTCGTCGATATCCGCAACGACGCTCTCGGTCGCCTCCTGAATCTCCTCTATCGTCGCCTCGATGTCCTCGGTGGCGTCGCGGGTCTCCTCCGCGAGGCTCTTGACCTCGTCGGCGACGACTGCGAATCCTTTTCCTTCTTCGCCGGCGCGGGCTGCTTCGATCGAGGCGTTCAGCGCGAGCAGGTTCGTCTGCTCTGCGATTTCCGCGATCAGGTCGACCACTTCCTCGACCTCCTCGATCTTCTCGTGGAGAGTCCGGACCTGGGCCGCCGTCTCGTCGGTTTGGCTCTGGATGTCGTCCATCGCCACGATGGCGTCCTCGGCGGCCTCCTGGCCCGCCTCTCCGGCCTCCGCCGTCTCGCGGGCGGTCGCAGCCACCTCGTCGGCCGAGGCTGCGATCTCCTCGACGGCCGCGGAGAGATCGTGGGTCGTCTCCAGAACGTCCTGGAGATCGGCCGTCTGACCCTCGGCTCCGTCGCGAATCTCTTCCATCGAGGAGCTAACTTCCGTGCTGGTGCGTTCGAGTTCGCCCGCGTCGTCGGTCATCTCCTCGCTGTCTTTTGCGACCTCGGTTGCGAACTGCTTTACGCGGGAGACGGTGTCTTCCCACTCCCCGATCATGTCGTTGTAGGCGGTCGCGATCTCGGTCATCGGCTCGCTCTCGCTTTCGGGATCCATCCGGGCGGTGAGGTCACCATCCGCACCCCGTGCGAGCACGTCACAGTACCCCTGGGCTTTCTCCTCTAAGTGATCGCTGAGGGTTTCTGCCTCGCTCCGGGCGGCCTCGGCACGCTCGCGTTGCTCCGTGGCTTCCGCGAGTGATTCCTGAAGCCTGGTCTGCATCTCCTCGAACCCGTCGTGGAGCTGTCCGAGTTCGTCGATCCGGTTCGTCTCCGACAGGTCGGCGTCGAGATCACCGTCCGCGATCGCCTCGGTGTGGTCCCGGAGGCGCTCTAAAGAGCTGGCCGTGTTGCGACCGACCGTCAGTCCGATGAGCCCGAGTCCGAAGACGCTCACCAGCACCAGCAGACCGAGACTCTGCGAGATCGATCGCTGGAGCGCGAACGCCGTCCCTTCGGAGACTTTCGACATCACGACCCAGTCGGTCCCTTCGATCGGTGCGAACCCTGCCAGGACAGTCCCGTTTTCCCCCTCGACGGAAACGGACCCGGTCTTGCCCTCGAGCCCGCGTTCGACTGGGGTGGACTCCACGCCCTCGCTTTCGCGGTTCTGAGTGAGGATCTCATCCTGGCGATTGCTCAAGAGGACCGTCCCCTGACCGTTGACGACCTGGGCGTACCCTTCCGGGGGCCGAGTCAGCGAGGCGGCGCGTTTCTCCAGACTCACCATGAACACGAGGAAGCGATTCTCGTCCGGAACCGGACTGATGATCGCGAACACCGGCGTATCGCTCGTCGGTGACCGGAACGGACGCGTCACCGTCGTATCGTCAGGACTCTCGAAGGTCGGCATCTCTTGGGCCCACGGCACCCCCTCCGCTTTGGGGTTCGCACCGATGAACGGCTCCCTGGAGCTAGCGATGATCTCCCCTTTCCCGGTGTCGAACACGTGGAGTGCAACGACCTCCGGGGGGAGTCGGCCCTCCTGGTCGACCTCACTGTTCAGAAACGCGTTCACCGTGGTTGTGTCCGCGGACTTCGTTGGCTGCGCCCGCGACAGGAGCCGGGCTTCCTCGCCCATCCGACCGATCCACTGCTCGAGGGAGTCCGCCTGCATCCGGGCGGACTGCTCGAGCTCCTGGTTCGCATCGGCCGCGAGGGTCTCCTCCGTCTGGAGGAAAATCACGCCACCGACGGCGGCGATGACCAGAATAACAAGCAGGAACGCCACTCCGAGTTTGGCCGCGTAACGCTTGCGAATCACGTCCGGAACGACGCTCCCGAGAACGCCGAGCGAGACGAGTACCATGTTCGTACATACCTGAATTCACTTATCATACTGACGGCCACATTATCAGATATGAAATAGTCTGGACACGTTTTTGTAACCAACTGAGGCATACGTAACCGGGGACGGCCGTATCTCAGTGCTCAAAGTCGGTCCGAACTTCGCGATCATATAGAAATCTGTATATGACTGTTGGTCGGTTCCGGGGAGCAATATACGGGTCGACAGAACTGTTGATAGAATTAGCCTCCACCGTACCCGGCGAATATCTATCAGGACTTCTGTCGACCCGTATAGCATTCACTCCGGAGCAGGGACCCCTTTAGACGCCTCCGGCGCCCGTTTGAGTCGGAACACGAGCGTGGTTCCGTCCGATTCCCGATCCAGTACGCCGACATCGCCGCCGAACGCCTCGACGGTCCAGACGGCCACCCAGAGACCGAGTCCGCTCCCGTGTTCGAGCGCCGTGATCTCTTCGCCTTCGATGATCACCGAGCGTTCCTGATCTGGGAGACCGGGACCGTTGTCGGCGATCCGGAGTTCGACCCACTCCTCGTCAGCTGCAGGCGTTTCGGCGACGACCCGTACCTCGGGCGTCGGTTCGTCGTTGTGGACGATCCCGTTTTCGATGACCTGCTCGATGGCGATCGAGAGCGACTCCTCGCCGCGAACCGGGAGCCGGTCCGGCACGGACGCCTCGATCCGTGCCTCGGGGTAGTTCATCCGGATATCCTCGATCGTGTCGATCACGAGAGACGCGGCGTCGATCCGGCGTGTCTCCCCTTCGGCTCCCCCTTTGATCGTCGACTCCACCGCGCGGATCTCCTCGCCGAGGGTCAGCAGGTCGTCGGCTCGCTCGCGGACTCGGGTTGCGAGATCCGACAGATCAGGGTCGCTCAGGCTCCCTTCCAGGGTCGTCGCGCCACCCTTGATAATGTTCATGTCGTTGCGGAGGTTGTGACGCAGCACCCTGTTGAGCACGTTCAACCGACGTTCGCGGCGCTTCCGGTCCGAGATGTCGCGCACGATCGCGAGCAGGCACTCCCGGCCACGAAACATGATCGTCGCCCCCGATATTTCTGCCGGAATCTCGGTCCCGTCGTGGCGCCGACAGCTGAGTTCCTCCGTCCGGTAGCCACCCTCCGACCGAACCGCATCAATGAAACCCCGGAACCGATCGAGTTCCTGGGGATGGATTTCCGAGGGTCCAGTTTCGAGGAACTCGGACCGCTCGTAGCCCAGAACGTCGCAGGCTTTCGGGTTGCACTCCAGGATCTCGTCGGCGTCCGGATCGACGACGAGGATCGCATCGTTTGAGTTCTCGAAGGTCTTCGTGAGCTGTTCCTCGTACTCCCGGAGGTCGGTCACGTCCTGGAGGACCGCTTGGATGGCTGTGTTCCCTTCGTAGGTGACCTGCGCGGCCGTGATCGTGATCCGCCGGAGTTCTCCGTCGATCAGGAACCGTGTCGGGGGGATCGTCACCGGATCACCGGTCGACTCCAGATCGCTCAGATCCGCGGCCAGTGACTCCGCGTCGCCGGGGTGAACGAACGCCTCCAGACTGGCACCCTCCGGATTCCCGTCAACCGCCGGGCCAAAGAGGCTGGTCGCGCTCGGGTTCGCGTAGACGATCTCGCCCTCCTCAAGAACGAGGATCGCACCCGGTGCGTTCTCGACGAGTTGGCTGTAGCGATCTCTCGTCCGTTCAAGCTCCTCGGCCAGTTCGTTTTCCTTCTGTGCGAACCGCAGCACGTAGTAGCTCGATCCGGCCATCAGCAGGTTCGCCGTCGTCTCGAATATCTCGGATGGGACATCGAGCGGATACGTCGAACTCTCGAGGAGTCGGATCACCTCGAGTGTCTGGTGCTGGCTCATCATCAGCAACACGAACGTGATGAGCAGGAGCCACTTCTCCCCGAGCCGGTAGATGATGCGAACGGACGCGACGAGCGCGACGAGTAGTGCCATCAGGGGTCCGAGGGTGAATCCCAAAAGTAAAAACACGTTATCCTGTCCAGCTCCTATCAACATCGTGCTCTTCTGTGTGATTTCAGAAGAAACGATAATAAAGCTAGGACGATGCAGAAGAGCAATAGCGGTGAGGGGGCTGTCGACGAACGAGACGATGGCGATGACGGGATCAATTCGGAGTCCGTCGACGACGCTGGAGGTACCAGTGACGACGAGTGACGCGACGACGGCGGAATCAACCGGCGGGAGCGCGGTTAGACGAACGGGTCGGATCCGTGTTCCCGCGTCCCTGCGTTCTGGAGGGCGGCGGCGACGATGCCGGCTGTCTGGCCCGCCCCGAGGACGACGATGCCGGCGAGCATCACTCCGTCCCCGCCCGCGACGTCGATGAACGGAACCGAGTAGACGCCCGCACCGAGCACCGACAGGGCGGCGGCGCCCAGGTACACCGTCCGGTGGGGATCCCGAGTCGTCTCCCGGCCGGTATGGAGATACGCCACCCCGGGCAGCAGCATCCAGGCGT
>JBDGQL010000214.1:0-8091 GCA_042219105.1 Karumarchaeum halophilus (SeqCode)
CACCCGCGTTTCCATCACTCTGACCGAACAGGACGGTGTCCGTGCTGATCCCCGAGATCGTCCCGGTGCCAGTGGCGGTGGCGTCGATTCCGACATCGTTGTTGCCGGCGGTGACCGTATCCAGCGACACGTTCCTGATCTCTCCGTCGGTCGCCGAGAGCGTCAGTCCGGTTCCGCCGCTCTTGTTGAACCCGGTGAGTTCGAACGCCAGGTCCTCGATCGTCGCATTGGCACCGGACGCCTCGAACACACCCGCGTTTCCATCACTCTCACCGAACAGGACGGTGTCAGTGCTAATACCCGAGATCGTCCCGGTTCCCGTCGCGGTAGCGTCGATTCCGACGCTGTTGTTGCCGGCGGTGACCGTATCCAGCGACACGTTCCTGATTGTCCCGTCCTCCGCCGAGAACGCCAGGCCGGTTCCGTCGCTCTTGTTGAAGCCGGCGGTCTCGAAGGACAGGTCCTCGATCACTCCGCTTCCAGTCGCGGTGGCGTTCAGCCCTGCGGAGTTGTTTGCGGCCAGAACAGTGTCGAGCGACACGTTGCTGATCTCGCCGCCGTTCGCCAAGAGCGTCAGCCCGGTTCCAACACTCTCGTTGAAGCCAGTCGACTCGAAGGATAGGTCCTCGATTACCGCATCGGTGCCGATTGCCTCGAACACACCTGCGTTACCATCACTCTCGCCGAACAGCGCCGTGTCGGTGCTAATACCCGAGATCGTCCCGGTTCCCGTTGCGGTGGCGTCGATTCCGACATCGTTGTTGCCGGCGGTGACCGTATCCAGCGACACGTCCCTGATCTCCCCATCGTCGGCAGAGAGCGCCAGGCCGGTTCCGTCGCTCTTGTTGAAGCCGGTCTCAGTGAGCGTCAGGTTCTCGATCACTCCGTTTCCGGTCGCGGTGGCGTTCAGCCCTGCGGAGTTGTTTGCGGCCAGAACAGTGTCGAGCGAGACGTTGCTGATCTCGCCATCGTTCGCCAAGAGCGTCAACCCAGTTCCGACACTCTCGTTGAAGCCCGTCGACTCGAAGGATAGGTCCTCGATTACCGCATCGGTGCCGATTGCCTCGAACACACCTGCGTTACCATCACTCTCGCCGAACAGCGCCGTGTCGGTGCTAATACCCGAGATCGTCCCGGTTCCCGTCGCGGTAGCGTCGATTCCGACGCTGTTGTTGCCGGCGGTGACCGTATCCAGCGACACGTTCCTGATTGTCCCGTCCTCCGCCGAGAACGCCAGGCCGGTTCCGTCGCTCTTGTTGAAGCCGGTCTCGGTGAGCGTCAGGTCCTCGATTACTCCGCTTCCGGTCGCGGTGGCGTTCAGTCCTGCGGAGTTGTTTGCGGCCAGCACCGTATCGAGCGACACGTTGCTGATCTCGCCGCCGTCCGCCAGCAGCGTCAGCCCGGTCCCGCCACTCTCGTTGAATCCCGTCGAAGCGAACTCCACGTCCTCGATCGTTGCCGATCCGCCCTCCGCGCTGAGGACTCCAGCGTCGGTCGCACTCTCGCCGAAGCCGGCCGTGTCTGTCGAGAGGTTCGCAATCGTTGCACCACTGACTGCAGAGACGTCGAGACCCACGTCGTTGCTCTGTGCGTTGACGTCAGTCAGCGACACGTTCCGGATCTCACCCTCGGTTGCGGTGATCTGAAGACCAGTCCCATTGGTCTCGTTGAACCCGGTGAGTTCGAACGCCACGTCCTCAATCGTTGCCGAGCTTCCCTCTGCGGCGAGTATGCCAGCGTTACTATCAGCTTTTTCGCTCTGACCGAACCCGACCGTATCCGTCGACAGATCGGAAATAGTGCCCGACCCGAACGCCGACGCGTTCAGTCCGACCGAGTTGTTCTGTGCGTTGACGTCGGTCAGCGAAACGTTCCGGACGGTACCATTCGCGGCCAAGATCGAGAGCCCGGTTCCGGCGGTCCCGTTGAACCCCGTCGAGGTGAACGCCACGTCCTGGATCGTCCCCCCCTGCGCGGTGAGGATGCCCGCATCACTGTTCGCTTTCATGCTCTCGCCGAAGCTGGTCGTGTCCGTCGAGAGGTTCGAAACCGTCGCCGTCCCGACCGCCGTGACATTGAGGCCGACCTGATTGTTGCGCGCGTCGACCGTATCGAGCGAGACGTCGGTCACCTCGCTCGAATCACTAGCGGATATGGACACGCCGGTTCCGCCCGTCTCGTTGAGAAGCGTGTCCGTCACGTCGATGTCCTCGACCGTCGAGGAAGCGCCCTCGGAGACGACCACCAGCCCGGCCGACCCACTGCTCGCGTTGTTGTCCGTGACGCTGACGTTCGTGACGCTCCCGCCGGCGCTCGCGGCGATCCGGAGGCCGCTACCGCTGGCGTTGAGGCCGTTCGAGTCGACTATGACGTCCTGGACGGTCCCGCCGGCGCCGCTCAGGGAGAGGGCGCTGTTCGTGCTACCACGCAAGAGACTTCCCGTCACTTCGACGCCGGAGATGTCCGAGGAGCCGCGAGCCTCGACGACGACACCGTTCTCGCTGGCGTTACCGGCGACGCCGTCGACAGTGATGTCGTCGACTGTGGCGCTCCCGCGCGTCGTGACGTTCACACTGGCTCCCGAATCCGAGCCGTTGAGCAGATTCGCACCGATCTCGATGTTGGAGAGCCCCGCCGTCGGGGTGCTGGAACTCCCGGTCGCAAGGGAAATCGCATCTCCGTCCGTCGAAGCGAACTCGTTGCCCGAGACATTGACATCACTGAGAGAGGCAGAATCCTGGAGAGAGACCTCAAGACCCGTGCCGGACTCGCTTCCGTTGTTGAGAACGACGTTGACATCAGTGAGAGCCGCGGTGGAGCCACTGGCAGAAACCGACACCGCGGTGCCCGCGATTTCCCCGCCCATCGAATTGTTCAGGATGGTCACGTTCTCAGTGGACACGCTCCCGTCAACGGACACTGACACGCCATCGGTCGCGTTCGTGACGGTGTTTTCAGCGATGGTAACGCGCTCGAACTCCCCGCTCTCCTGGTCAACGGACACTGCAGTCCCAGAGATGTCCCGGAACGTGTTGTTCACGACCGAGATGTTCCGCATGTCGAGGTTGGTGGGGGGGGTTGTGGCCTCCACGCCATCGACCAACACCCCGGTCTCGTAATTGGTAATCGTAAAGCCACTGAGTTCGACGTTAGAGACGTTTCCCTCCGCACTCGTCACGTTGAACGCGGGGCCCGTGACTGTGCTCCCGTTGAGCGTCACGCTTTCGTTCGTGAAGATGGTGACGTTCGTCGTGTTGACGACGACCGACTCGTCGTATGTTTCCTCTCCCAACGGTTCTTCTACGAGGACCGTGTCACCCGGGTTAGCGTGGTCAACACCGCCTTGGATCGTCGTGTTGGTTACACCAGTCCCGCCGCTCGCGTTGACGACGACCACGTCGGTTGGGGAACTCGACGTGTGTTCCGCCTCGACCGTTCCTGTCACAGCTACGAACGAACCGGCCAGGCCCAGCGAAAGGACCAATAGAACCGAGAACACCGCGGCTACTTTCCTCATTACTGTGATTTACGTCACAGAGAGACGGTATAAAAATTTGGGTCTGGAACGTCGATGTGGACGGACATCTGTCTCCGAGAATCCCGTCATTGTCACGAAGATACGGATCCCCCAGCGTGGGCGAGGTCATCCACCACCACCCCGTCCTTGTCCGGTTTCGGGGGGATGCCCGGAAGCAGTCCTACCGCGGCGTCGGCTGGCGTACAAAACACATATTACCACCCTGCTCCTGTGACCCGGTGTATTGTCCCAATACAAACACGACACGACGGAGGGCTGGCGTGGGCGGTGATGCGTCGCCCCCGCTCGTCCGCTGTCAGGACGTGACGCGAACGTACACGAGAGACGGGGGAACCTCCCGGTGGCGGTTCTGGCGCGAGAGCGACCCGGGACCGATCGTGACGGCCCTCGACTCGGTGTCGGTGACGTTCGACGCCGGCGAACTCGTCGGAGTCACCGGGCCAAGCGGGAGCGGGAAGTCGACGTTGCTTCACCTGGTCGGCGGACTCGACACGCCCAGTTCGGGAACGATCAGCTTCGACGGGGTCGACCTCGCGACCCGGAGCGAGCGCGAGCGCGCTAAAATCCGTCTCGAACGCGTGGGGTTCGTGTTCCAGCGGTTTCACCTCCTGCCATCGGTATCAGCGCGCTCGAACGTCGCTCTCCCGCTGATCGAGGCAGGGGTGTCCGCCCGGCGACGAAAGGAGCGTGCGACGGACCTGCTCGAGCGGGTCGGTCTGGGCGACCGCCTCACCCACGCACCGGGAGAGCTCAGCGGCGGCGAACAGCAGCGCGTCGCGATCGCCCGGGCGCTGGCGAACGATCCCGATCTGGTTCTGGCCGACGAGCCCACCGGTGAACTCGATACCGACACCGGAATGACGGTGCTCGACCTCCTCTCGGAGTTCGCGGACGACCGGGCAGTCGTCGTCGCCTCACACGACGACCGGGTCGTCGAGCTGGCGGACCGGACCGTGAGACTCCGCGACGGCGAGTTGATCACCGATGAGTGACACTGATCTCCGATGAGTGATCGCCTCAGCCGCGTTCGCGGGATCCTGGGATTCGCGGTTCGCCGGACGCTTGCGCGACTGCGAGGCGCCGACCGGACCCAGATCCTTCTGAGCATCGGGGGCGTCGCAATCGCAGTTGCGCTTCTCCTTCTGGTCACGAGCGTTGGAGTCGGCCTCTCGGCGAGCGAGACCGTCCGTGCGAGCAACGCCGACTACGCGATCATGCCCGTCGGCGGGTCGAGCGCCGTCACTGACGTCGGGCGCGCGAAACTCGGGCGGGCACACGAGGTCACGTCGAGTCTGTCGGCGCGCGACGACATCGACTACGCGACGGCGATACGGAGCACGACGCTTCGCGTCCGGGTCGCCGGAGGGAATGCATCGCAGGAGGAATCGACGAGGCTGCTGATCATCGGCGTGACCTCGACCCGGGAGGATGGCGTGATCGCCGGGCTACCGACGAAAGGGCTTTCTCGGGAGGACGTACACTACGCGGACGGAGCGTACAACGGGTCGTTCACCGGCGAGGCGGTGCTCTCGGAGTCGGCCGCCGACCGGCTCAACGCCACCGAGGGCGCTGAGCTGCGCCCGATCCAGTCGGGCGGGAACCGGACGTTTCAGGTGGCAGCGATCAACGAGCCACGGCGTGGCGGTCTCGGCCAGTTTCCCGTCGCACTCGTCCACCTGAGCGAACTCCAGACCGTGATCAACGCGACCGACGGGGACGCGGCCGATCAGATCCTGGTCGAGGCGAACGATCCGGCCGTCGAGGAGTACCTCGGGGAGGTGTATCCGGAGACGACCGTCGTCTCCCGAAGTGACCTCTTTGCCGGATCCGACGGCCGGTCGCGGCTCCCGGTCGCGATCGCGATAGCGGCGTTCGTCGTGTCACTCGTCGTCGGGACGCTGTTCATGATCACGACGATGGGTTTCGAACTCGCGGCCGACCGGGAGAATCGCGCGGTCATGCGGGCGATCGGTCTCTCCGGTAGGAGCCGGACCGCAGTCGTCGTTGTCCAGACGTTCGTCGTCGCGGTGTGTGGCGGCGTCGGCGGAATCGGCCTCTGGCTGGTCGGGATCGGCGTCGGAAACGCGCTGTCGGAAACTGTGAGCAGCGTCCCCGTCGCGGTCTTCCGCCCGGTGCTCGCAGCCTACGGACTCGGCGTCGCCCTCCTGATCGGTCTGCTGACCGTCCCGTACCTGCTCGTCGCCGCACGGCGCGGGTCGATGTCAGAGGTCACCTTATGAGCGCCCGGTCGATCGCGACTCGTGTCCGCGCCGTGGCCGGGTTCTCGCTCGCCCAGTTGCGTCACTACCCCGGGCGGACGGCACTGGCCGCGCTCGGGGTCGCGCTCGCAGTGTTGCTGATGACGCTCATGGGCGGACTCACCGAGGGTGCGACGACGGCGGGGGCGGACGCACTCGAGTGGATCGACAGGGATCTCTGGATGACGACCGGGAACCTCGAACTCGCGCCGGGGGCAGTCGGCGGAGTACAAAACCAGATCACCGACTCCCACAGCGTCACGGCGGAGGTCGCGAGTCGCGGGGACGTCGACTCGGCCGGAGCGCTCTCCTTCCAGTCGGTGTACGCGAGCAAGACCGGAGACGACCCCGACTCTTTCCGGACCGTCGTCGGCGTCGGCGGGGTCACTACCGGAAACGAGTCGCTGGTGAACGTCCGTGAGGGCTCGGGGTTTTCGGGAGGTGACGCCCACTACGCGAACGGGAGCTACGATGGCCCCAGGTCCGACGAGGTCGTGCTTGATGAGCGGACGGCATCGGCGCTGAACGTCTCGGTCAACGACACCATCCACGTCGGCGGAACGATCGAGAACGCCCGCGAGTACCGGGTCGTCGGGATCTCCCCGACGTTCTCGACGTTTCTCGGGACCCGGACGGTGACGCTGCAGTTGAGCGAACTCCAGGCGCTGACGGGAGAGACCGGATCGGATTCGGCCTCGATCATCGCGGTCACCGTAGACGAGGGCGCGGATCCGACCGCGGTCGAATCGGCGCTCGAATCGGAGTACGATCTCGAGGTTCGGACGAACCGCGAGCAACTCCGTGCCTTCGCCGGCAGCAACGCCGGGTTCGTGGCGGGCGTCGCGGCGATGTCGATCGTCGCCGTCGTCAGCGGGATCGCGCTCGTCATCAACGTCCTCGGAACGCTCGTTGCCCACCAGCGCCGGGAACTCGCGGCGCTTCGCGCGGTTGGCGTCTCCACGCCGACGCTCGTCGGTGTCGTCCTCGGACAGGGAGTCGGGATCGGCCTCTTGGGTAGCGCCGTCGGCGTCGGCCTCGCTCCGGTTGCCGCGGGCACGCTCAACGCCGTCATCGCCGACCTCACTGGGTTCGCCAAACTCGTCCGGACCCCCCTGTGGATCCTGGCCGGCGGCGCCGGACTCGCGATCCTCATGGGCACGCTTGGCGCCGCCGTCGCCGCCTGGCGTGTCGTCCGGGTCGATCCCCTCCGGCATCTCGCTGATGGGTAGGTACACCCAGACGTGACTCTGTTAACCGAAACGACACCAGATTAGTATATTCAGATCGTGATACTCCAGGTTTGTGACGACACGGATTAAGCAAATCACGTCTGAGTGTACCGGAGATGCGAGTGCCAAAGCGCCGGGATTAAACACCTTCGTAGGGTATTAAGCGGTAATGAGCCAGAACGCGCGGTCCGAGGGCGATCTGACGAACACCGGGATGGCCCTCAAGCACGACCGCGAGTGGGATTACGAACTCGACCGCATCGA
Organism: Karumarchaeum halophilus (SeqCode); assembly: GCA_042219105.1. Lineage (GTDB taxonomy): Archaea > Halobacteriota > Halobacteria > Halobacteriales > Hikarchaeaceae > CAYSJP01. The sequence goes on from JBDGQL010000214.1 coordinate 7,290, forward strand.
GGAAGCGGTCAGAGAACGCGACGCCGAGACCGTCGGCCTCCAGTTCCCCGAGGGACTGAAACGCCGCGGCCCCCGCGTCGCCGACGACCTCCGGACGCTCCTGCCCGACGACGTCACCGTCATGCTCTCCGGGCAGCCCTGTTATGGCGCCTGCGACCTCGATACGTACCTGATGAAGCGCACCGATGTGTTCGTCCACTTCGGACACTCCCCGATGAAGGACTCCAAAAAAATAATCTACGTCCCCCTCTTCTCGAACGTGGACGTCTTTCCGATCATGGAGAAGTCCCGCGAGGAGCTCACGGATCCCGACGACGACCCCGATGTCGGTCTCGTCACCACCGCCCAGCACATGAACAAGTTCGAGCAGATGCGCGAGTGGCTGGAGGAGCGTGGCTACACCGTCCACGTCCGGCAGGGCGACGACCGCCTCACCCACGAGGGGCAGGTGCTGGGCTGCAACTACGCCTCCGCCGACGTCGACGCCGACCAGATCCTCTACGTCGGCGGCGGGAAGTTCCACCCCCTCGGGCTGGCGATGGAACACCCCGACAAGCACGTCGTCATCGCCGATCCCGTGAACAACGCCGTCTCCGTCGCCGATCCGGAGACGTTCCTCAAACAGCGCTACGGCGCGGTCCACCGCGCGATGGACGCCGAGGAGTTCGGCGTCATTTTCTGTACGAAGATCGGGCAGGGCCGGTGGGACCAGGCCCAGGAGATCGTCGAGAACAACGACGACGCCTGCCTCATCACGATGGACGAGATCACGCCCGATCGACTCACCAATTTCGGGCTGGAC
>JBDGQL010000160.1:0-8069 GCA_042219105.1 Karumarchaeum halophilus (SeqCode)
CACCGGTAAACAGCTACAACAGACATTATCAGTACCCCGCCGCGTCAATACCCCAGCGTTGTTCGTCGTACTCGCTCTCGCGCTCGGAGTCGAACGTGCGCTCAAGCGCGTCCTGGAGGGTGGCTTTCTCCTCGCGGCTGATCCGGGCGAGTTCGTCGGCCTTCGCGACCGCCTGGGGGGGGCCACGCCCGACGGCCACGCCCGAGAGCACCTGGCGCTGGATCCGATCCCGAAGGTCTGGATCGGCCGCGAACGCCCGGGGGGTCTCGACGCGAAACAGGAGATCCGTCCGGGGGTCGTAAGCGACGAAGAAGGCCGTCTCGTAGGCCGCCGGGTCGAGGCGCATGTCGAGCCCGAGGGCGTCGCCGGCGGTCGAGAACACCTGATCGGGCCCGCCGCGGGAGAGAAACCAGTTCGTGAACGTGAGGTCGTCGGTGACGCGCTCGCCGTCCTCGCGGTGCTCGAGGATCTGTTTGAACAGGGCAGTGTCGTTGACCCACGGCGCGCTCCCAGTTTGTGACCGGACGGCTCGCGTGATGGTCCGCGTCGTCGGCGACTTCACGAAGCCGATCAGGGGGACGTCCCGTTCGACGAACCGCTCGACCAGCTGCAGGTAGTTCGCCGCCACGTCGCGCGGGCGTGTATCCTCAACGAGGAGGTTCTCCAGTCTGGAGTCCCGCCCTCGCCACTCCAGCAGTCCCTTCGGGTAGAGGGGACCATCGAGCACGAGCAGATCGTCGACGATGTCGGCCTGGGTGAGGGCGTGCCGGCTCTCCGCGAGGTACAGGGAGAGCACGTGGACGACCTGCTGTTCGAAGCGATCGACGCGTGGCGCCTGGAGGATGCGCTTGCGCGCGAACCCATCGTCGTCCGGGAGCCAGTCATCGTCGCCCAGGTCGACGGTCACGTCGTTTGCGTGGACGGTCGCCACGACGGTTCGGGCGCGGTGAAGTTCCAGATCGGAGGGAGTTGCGCTCATCGCCGCCTGTGCGACGTCGAGCACGAGGCCGTTTTTGAACGTCGTCGGGTTGATCGTTCCCGAATCGAGGCCGTGGCGGGTGGGGAACGGGTCCTCCGCGAGCGCGATCGACTGGATGTCGACGCTCCGGCGGCGCTGCTCGTCGAGCGGTTCGATCACCACTACGTCGTCCCGGCGGAGCGGGTCAAGGAACTCCTCCCAGACGGTGGTCGCGAACTCCCTGTGGTCGGTTTCGTCGACGCCCGGGCGGATCCGCCGCGCGAGGTCGACTATCCCGTCGAAGTGAACCGGATCGAGGGTCACACCGGTACTCCGGCCGAGCCGAACAAAAAACCATGCGCATCCGGAAGGATTGACAAAACAGCGTTGTTCTCGTCTCTTCCGCGAATTCGCTGACTTCAGGAGAGATCTCGGCGCATGGCGATCTCGAACCAGGGACAGAAACGGAGCTGTCGGTACCACTCGGGATTGTCGTGGAGGTGGTCGTAGTCGACCCACAGGAGCCCGGCGATCTCTTTCTCGTCGGGGTCGAGCGTCGCATCGGTAAGCGTCGTCTTCAACACTGCACACACCTCCCACTCGAGGCCAGCGTTCTCGTAGTGGCGCTTGTACTCGAAGCGGTCGGTCACTCGGAGGTCGGTGAACTGGTCGAGAGTGACGCCGAGCTCGTCGCCCAGTCGCTGGCTGGTGGCCGCCTCCTGGGACTGTCCCGGCTCGGGGTGGGAGGCGACAGTCCCGTCCCAGTGGGTGTCCCAGAGGCGCTTCCCGGGGGCACGCTGCGCGAGCAGCAACCGTCCGGTCTCATCGAAGACGAGACAGGTGAAGGCGCGGTGGCGGACGCCCTCACCGGTGTGGGCTTCGAGTCGGTTGACAGTCCCCTCCGCCTCGTCGTCCGGGTCGACTGCAACTACCTGCTGTCGTGCGTTCTCGTGAGGAGCGTCATCGGCGTGTGGCCCGGCATTCTCGCCCGGACCCGCATCCTCTGTGCTCATATCATGTAGTCAAAAGACGAGGCAGGTCTTACACGCTTCGACTCCTCTCGTGAACCGGATCGCTTCGCTTGCGCTCAGCCGATCCGCTCATCCAAGATGAGTCGAGTCTTCGTGTTCATCACTTCATCCATCCCGCGGGACCGGGTGATGAGGTCGTTCACGCTCTCGGTGTCGGTTGCGTCGACCACGACGACGATGTCCTCCTCGCCGGAGACCTGCCAGACGAAGTCCACCTCCTCCCACTCCGCGATCCTCTCCGACACCGCGGCCGTGTCCACGTCGACGTCCACCTCGACCTCGATCATCGCCTTCACGTTGCCCGTCCGCGTCGCGACGGTGAAACGCTCGATGATACCCTCCTCTAGCAGGCGTTCGACCCTGTTGCGCACCGTCCCCTCGGAGATGTCGACCTCCTCCGCGATCTCTGTGTAGGGCGTCCGCGCGTCCTGCCGGAGGATGCTCACTATCTCCCGATCTAGCTCGTCCATGGCGGCCGACATCGAGATGCGTGCATACCCATCCGCGGGACTTGAGCGTTACGAATTTCGTAACCTGGTTACGAAACCCGCGTTTCGACACGCGATTTCGTTCGCATCTCGTAACGCTTATGCAAGGAGGCACCCTCCAGTTCTCGTAATGTCGACTGCCTACCTCGCCCTGGAGAACGGCCGCGTCGTCGAGGGGCGCGCTCGCGTCCCGGGGCGCACACACGGGGAGATCGTGTTTACAACCGCCTACACGGGCTACGAGGAGAGTCTCACCGACCCCTCCTACGAGGAGCAGATCCTCACCTTCGCGTACCCCCTCATCGGCAACTACGGGGTTCGTGAGGAACGCTTCGAGTCCGACCGCGTCCATCCCAACGCCGCCGTCGCGCGGGATCTCACCGAGGACGTCGTCGAGTGGCTCGACGGACAGGACATCCCCGCCATCGACGAGATCGACACACGGGATCTCGTGCTCGACATCCGCGAGCGCGGCGCGATGAAGTGTGGCATCGCCGCCGGCCCCGACGCCACCGCCGAGGCAGCCAAGGCGGAACTGGAGGCGTGTCCTCACATGTCCGACCACGAGAACATCGGCGCGCAGGTCAGCGTCGACGACCCCGAAGTGTACGAGGGATCGGGGGTCGACGTGGCGCTGATCGACTGTGGCGCGAAAGGATCCATACTCGATTCCCTCCGGGAACGCGACGCCCGGGTGACCGTCCTGCCCCACGACGTGACCCGCGCAGACATCGAGGCGGTCGACCCGGACCTGCTTTTTATCTCGAACGGTCCCGGTGATCCCGAGACCTTCGAGGCCGCCGAGGACGTCGTGGCCGACATCGCCGGCGACCTCCCGATCGCAGGCATCTGCCTGGGCCAGCAGGTCGTCGCGAACGCGCTGGGCGGGAGTACCGAGAAGATGGAGTTCGGCCACCGCGGAGTCAACCAGCCCGTCCGCGACCTCGACTCGGGGCGGGTCGTCATGACTACCCAGAACCACGGCTACACCGTCGACGAAACCGGCGACCTCGAAGTCACGCAGATCAACGTCAACGACGACACCCCGGAGGGACTCGACTCGGAGGAACTGGGAATCATCACCCGCCAGTACCACCCCGAGGCCCATCCGGGACCTCACGACTCGCTCACCTTTTTCGACGACGTGCTCGATCTCGCCGAGGAGTCCGAGACCGTGGCCGCCGATTAGCGCGGTTGCCGTCCCGAATCAGCTCTCGTAGGCTTTTTCGCCCGCCTCGATGCGCACGTCAAGCCAGTTCTCCGTCGGGATCAGCGGGCACTCGTAGGCCTCCGAGTAGGCACAGAAGGGGCTGTACGCCCGGTTGAGATCCAGCACCCAGTCGCCAACGTCGGTGCGGTCCTCCGCCTCCAAGTCGAGGTACCGTCCCGCGGGATACGTCTCTTCGCCGTTCGTCGCGTCCCGGAAGGGCACCCAGAGACGGGCCTCCTCGGGATCGGATCTGTAGGCCTGGAGGACGACCGTCTCGCCGTCGACTTCGAACCGAAACGCCCCCACTCGGCGGTACGTCTGGCTGCCGTCCTGTGTCGTCTCGACCGTGATCCGCTCCGCGTCGTCGTGCTCCTGCAGGGGGAGTTCGAACCGGTAGGCCGGATCCGGCGGGAAGTACTCCAGACCGTCGAAGCCCTCGCGGTCCCCCGCCGGGATCGGCGAGCGGGGATGGTCGGCCAAGAACTCGTCTTTCTCGGCGCGTTCCTCTTGGAGGCGTGCTTCGTAGTTCTCCGGCGTGCTCATACAGGGACTACGTCGTCACGAATCAAAAGCCGCGGGCACTCGTGTGCCGGGGGTGCCAATCCGCAGCGGGTTCTTAATGAGGCCAGGGCCGCGCGAGACGGATTCCTGGATTCGTCGCGCCGACGCGCGTGGCGGTGACCACACCGCCGGAACCCGGTTCGCCGGCTGACCAAACCTTCATAGCGTATGGCGCGTTACCATGGGTAGCCAATGGCTCAGACCGCTGAGGGCGAACTCGTCGATCGCTTCGAGGCGTTTTACCGCAACTACTACCGCGACGAGATCGCCAGACTGGCCCAGAACTACCCGAGCGAGCAGCGCTCGCTCGCGATCGACTGGAGCGACCTCTACCAGTTCGACGCCGACATCGCCGACGACTACATCTCCAAGCCCGAGCAACTCCGGGAGTACGCCGAGGAGGCGCTCCGCCTCTACGATCTGCCCGTCGACGTGAGCCTGGGCCAGGCCCACGTCCGGATCCGAAACCTCCCCGATGTCACGGAAATCAGGGAGATCAGATCGCCCGACGTGAACACCCTCGTCGCGGTGTCGGGGATCGTCCGGAAGGCCACTGACGTCCGTCCGAAGATCCAGGAGGCGGCCTTCGAGTGCCAGCGGTGTGGCACCCTGTCGTACATCCCCCAGTCCGGCGGCTTCCAGGAACCCCACGAGTGTCAGGGGTGTGAGCGCCAGGGCCCCTTCTCAGTCAACTACGACCAGTCGACCTTCGTCGACGCCCAGAAGATCCGCGTCCAGGAACGTCCCGAGGGACTGCGCGGCGGGGAGACCCCCCAGAGCATCGACGTGGACCTGGAGGACGACATCACCGGCGAGGTCGCCCCCGGCGATTACGTGACCGTGGCAGGCGTGCTCCGGATCGATCAGCAGGAAGACCAGAGCGGGAAATCCCGGATGTTCGACGTGTTCATGGACGGCCACTCGCTCGTCCTCGAGGACGAGGAGTTCGAGGAGATGGACATCTCCGAGGAGGACAAACGCGCTATCGTCGAACTCTCACAGGAGACAGACGTCTACGACCAGGTGATCGAGTCGATCGCCCCCTCGATTTACGGCTATGAGGAGGAGAAACTCGCCATCGCGATGCAATTATTCTCGGGTGTCACGAAAAACCTCCCTGACGACTCTCGGATTCGTGGTGATCTTCACATTCTTCTGATAGGTGATCCGGGCACGGGCAAGTGCCTGGCTGGCGACACGGAGGTCACGCTGACGGACGGGTCACGGAAACCGATCCGCGAGATCGTCGAATCGAACCTCAATGAGCCGAAGCCGGTAGATGACGGCGTGTACGACGAGGTCGACTTCGCGGTACCCTCGCTCGGTGACGACGGATCGATAGCTCACAGACGCGCCCGGAAAGTCTGGAAGAGGGAAGCGCCCGACAGGATGTACCGTGTTCGTACCGCGGGCGGTGAGGCGGTTGAGATCACGCCGTCGCACCCGCTTTTCGTACAGTCGGGAGATTCGCTTGATCCGCGCCGTGCCGGGGAACTGCGCGAGGGAGACATTATTGCCGTGGATAGAGGTCGGAAGAACGTAGATACGAGTCGTCGGGACGGGGGAAGTGGGGTCGCTGTCACACGTCCACCGGTCGAACGTCAGGTGGGCAGAGAACCGATAGCATCCATCGAGGTCGTCGATCCAGATTACGAGTGGGTGTACGACCTCGAAGTCGAGGGCACACACAGCTACCTTTCGAACGGGATCGTCTCGCACAACTCCCAGCTGCTCCAGTACGTCCAACATATCGCCCCCCGCTCGGTGTACACCTCGGGGAAGGGCTCCTCGGCGGCGGGGCTGACGGCGGCCGCGGTGCAGTCCGATTTCGGCGAGGGCCAGGCCTGGACGCTCGAGGCCGGTGCTCTGGTGCTGGCCGACAAGGGGGTCGCGGCCGTCGACGAACTCGACAAGATGAAGTGTGTGACGGGGGATTCGCTCGTCCGGACTGGAGAGGGTGTGGTCCCGATCGAACGACTCGCGACGGCGGCCGCCAGGGATGGCACGGTCGAAGAACTGCCGAGGGGGCGAACGATACGAGACGTCGACGCGACGGTGCAGACGATGACGGCGGATGGTCGGATCGTTGAACGGCCCGTGACGGCCGTCCACGAGTACGACGCCCCTGACCGCCTCGTCGAGGTCCGCCTCGTTTCCGGGGAGTCGGTGACGGCGACTCCGGACCATCCGTTCTATATCCGGGAGAACGGCGAGCGTCTCGAACGGCGGGCAGCGGAACTCACCGCTGGCGATGCCGTCCCCGTCCCGCGGTCCGACCCGATCGCCACCGACGGGGCCGGCATCTCGGTAACGGAGAGGGGAGAGGCATCTCCCGGGAAAGCTGGACGCGAGGTCGAGTGGACCGACATCGCTGCAGTCACCTCCACGGAGGGATCGAATCGTCGCGTATACGACCTGACGGTGGAGGGGACCCACAACTTCGTCGCCAACGGGATGATCGTCCACAACTCCGAGGATCGCTCGGCCATGCACGAGGCGCTCGAACAGCAGTCCTACCACCCCGACACCGAGGTGTTGCTCGCCGACGGGCGCCGGGTCGAGATCGGCGCGTTCGTCGACGACCTCATGGCCGACCGCCCCGGGGACGTCCGGGACGGCGTGGACTGTGAGATCCTTCCGGTCGAGGACGCGCGTGTCCACACCGTCGACATGGACGCCGAAACCGTCGAGAAAACCGCCGTCGATCGCGTCAGCCGACACGAGGCGCCCGAGGAGTTCGTCCGCATCACCTTCTCGAACGGCCGGAGCGTCACGGTGACCCCCGAGCACCCGACGTTCGTCGACCGGGGAGACGGCGTCGAGACAGTCGAGGCGACGGCGGTCGAGGCAGGCGATTTCGTTCCCGCGCCCCGGAAGCTCCCCAACTCGGCGAAGCCGGTGGACCTGGCTGACGAGGAACGGATCGGCAGGGAGAAAGACGTCGATCTTCCCGAAACCCTCTCGCCCGATCTCGCGGAAATACTCGGCCTGCTGGTCGCGGAGGGGCACTCCTACGCCGGGCGCGCCCACGAGATCGGATTCTCGAACCAGGACGACCGGCTCCTCGCCCGGATGGACCGGCTGATGGGCGAGATATTCGGGATCGAGAGCACCGACACGACGGACACCGAGGGGACGGTCACGAAGCGCTGGGTGTCGACGAAGCTCTACCGGTGGTTCAAGCAGAACGTCCCCGAACTCATGGCGACGGCCAGGGAAAAACGGATGCCGACGGCGGTTCTCGGCGCGTCGGAGGAGCACGTCCGGCGGTTCCTCGTGGGCGCGTTCGCGGGCGACGGAGGGGTCGAGAGCGAGTCGATGTCGTTCGCGACGAGTTCGGCGGGGCTCGCACGGGACTACGCCGACGCGCTCGCCAAGATCGGCGTCGCCTCGCGGATCCACCACGATCCGACGGTGGACTCCTGGAAGACCTACGTCATGGGCGACTCGATCGAGCGGTTCGTCGATGCGGTCGTCGAACCCGGGGACGACCGGTATGGGGAGGCCCGTGCGTTCGCCGAACGGAGCACCGAGACGCGGTACTACCGCGTCACGGACGTCGAGACGGTGCCGAACGAGGGCGAGAACGCCTGCCAGTGGGTGTACGACGTGACCGTCGAGCCGACGAACACGTTCGTGAGCGAGGGTGTCGTCCTCCACAACTCCATCAGCATCAGCAAGGCGGGCATCAACGCCACCCTCAAATCCAGGTGTGCCCTCCTGGGCGCGGCCAACCCCAAGTACGGCCGGTTCGACGAGTACGAGCCTATCGCCGAGCAGATCGAACTCGATCCGGCCCTCATCTCGCGGTTCGACCTCAT
>JBDGQL010000057.1:0-8058 GCA_042219105.1 Karumarchaeum halophilus (SeqCode)
GAACGTACAGCCGACAGTATACGGGTCGACAGAACTGTTGATAGAATTAGCCTCCGCCGTACCCGGCGAATATCTATCAGGACTTCTGTCGACCCGTATATACCGTCGGACAGAGACATTGATAATCGAACCCCCAGGACGGGGGGCCTTCGAATTACCAATACTTCTGTCCGACAGTATATCACGCTGGTGTCTCGTCGCGCATGTCCGGCGGAAGCAGGTTCGGGATGCCGTCCTCGATCGGGTACACCTCGTCACACTCCGTGCAGACGAGTTGCCCCTCCAGCACCTCCTCGCCGTCTTCCTCCGTGGCCTCCAGGTCGAGGTCGTGCTTGTCGAGTGGGCAACACAGGATGTCCATCAGATCGCGCTTCATGTCCTACAGAACGGAGACCCGCAAAAAAAGCCTACCGTTCGATGCACCACCGGCCGGACGCACGCCCCGATCGTGCTACCGCGCGGCCTCGAGCGCCGCCTCGACGTCGGCCAGGTCGGGGAGTTCGCCCGGTTCGGCGTCCCAGCGGTAGGTGACGCTCTGTTCCTCGTCGACGACGAACAGCGATCGACCGGCGATTCCCGCCAGGGGCCCCTCCTCGACGCGGACGCCGTAGTCCTCAATGAGGTCGTTGTTGAACCCCGATACGAGCGGGAAGTTCAGGTCGTACTCCTCGATGAACGCGAGCTGCGACCACGGCATGTCGGCACTGACGCCGACGACCTGGGCGTCCAGCTCCGCGAGGTCGTCGTGCCAGTCCCGCATCTCACACAGCTCGTCGGTACAGAGCCCCGAGTACACGCCGGGGATGAATGCGAGTACGATGGGCCCGTAGACGAGTCGATCCGACAGCGTGAACGTCTCGACGTCGTCACCGCCGTAACTGCCCCGGTCGGTGGCGTTTTCCGGCCGTGCAAGCGGCGCGTTGACGTCGGGAGCGTGATCCCACTCTCTGACCATGTATCAGCCAGGCAACGCTGACACAAGACACTGGCGACACCGATCCGAGACCGTCCGCGGGCACACCGTCCCGGCGGACCGTCATAATGTCTGTTGTAGTCTCTTACCGGTGCTCGCCGCCACCGGGGGTGGCGATCACCGGTAAACAGCTACAACAGACATTATCAGGGTATACTGTCGGACGGAAGTATTGATAATCGAACCCCCAGGACGGGGGGCCTTCGAATTATCAATGTCTCTGTCCGACAGTATATTGCGTCGGCGGGTCGTTGGTTCGACCGACGGCTCCGTATGTCCCGGACAATCGCGGGCGAGCGCATCCAGCGGCTGTTCGACCTCGCGAGAGCGGCGGCGAGGAACGGCGAGACCGAGCGTGCGCGATCCTACGTGCGCCGGGCGCGCCGGATCGGCGAGCGCCACCGCCTGTCACTGCCCCGGGAGTTCGAACGGTTCACCTGTGGAGCCTGTGACCGGGTTCTTCTGCCGGGCCGCAACGCCCGCGTGCGGACGCAGTCGGGCCACGTGGTCGTGACGTGTGCGTGTGGACACCAGTCGCGGTACCCCTACGATTGACCGTCCTGATAATGATTACTCTCGCTGCTTACCGCCAATCGTCACACCCGTTGGCGGCTATCGGCGGTAAGAGACGAGAGCAATCATCATCAGTACTCACTTAGTCGTCTTCCGAGGCCGGCTTGATCGATCCGCGGCGACGGAAGAGCTTCGATCCGGCTGCTTCGACGATCGAGGAGGGCGGCGTGCTCGGCATGTACACGTCCTGGGAAGTCGAGTCACTGTTCGTCCGCGTGGGGGAATCGTTGTTTCGTCCCATACAGTACACATTTTCGGTGGTAAAGGCTTCAATCCAGCAGACGTGTTTCAGACCCAGAGACACGAACCAGTCAACATGATTGGTCCCGGGTAACGGAAATCCCTATGAGGGATGGCGGATAAAATAGAGTGCGATGACAAAGCGACACGTCTCGCTTCCCGAGGCGGCCGAAGCGGGCGTCACGGCGTTCATCGAGGACGTGGACGAACGGTTGAGCGGTGCGACCGACGAAGAGACCTGTGCGGTCGTCGAAGATGTCCTCGTCGACCTCTTCGGTGACCGTGAGGCCTACGAGCGCTGGCAGGCTGACAAACCAGTTTCGCCGGCCGAGCGCGTCCGCCTCCAGGGGTACGATCCCTGCAACTCCACGCTCGAAAGCGAGTACTACGCCGAAGTCGAGAACCAGAAGGACCGGTTCAAGCGTTCGAAGTACCTCCAATGGCTCTGGCGGCAGTTTGACGCCACGCCGATGGCCGACAACATCGAGTTCGCGCTCCGATTCCGGCGGATGCTCGCCTCGCATCTCTTCTCTGACTGTGGCGAAAACTGTCGGTTCTTCAAGGGCATCACCTTCACGTACGGACACAACATCACCGTTGGGGATAACGTTGTCATCCACGACGACGTCCACCTCGACGACCGCGGCGAGCTCACGATCGGCGACCGCGTCTCCATCTCCGACGACGTACACATATACTCCCACGATCACGATGTCGTCGACCAGACTGAGATCCGCAACTACCACACGGCGATCGAAGACGACGCCCGGGTGACCTACGACGCGATGGTGCAGGCCGGCTGTCGGGTCGGTCGAAACGCCGTCGTCGGTGCCCGTGCCGTCGTCCAGTCGGACGTGCCCGCCCACCACATCGCAGTCGGCATGCCCGCCAAGTCGGTGAAAATCAAACCCGGATTCCAGGAGGAGGCGATCCCCATCGAGGACGCGAACGAACGCCGCCAGAGCGACCGCGAGATCCCCTACGAACTCCCCGCCGAGTTCGAGCGCTTCGACGAGTTCCAGCGCCCGCCGGAGTACTCCGACCCCGTGCAGCCACACCGCCGCCCCTGACTGATTACTCTCGTTTCTAACGGGGGTGCCGATCGGCGGTAAACACCTATGGAAACGCTGCTGACCGATCAAACCACCGGGTGCGATATATTTGTTTTGGATCCTCTCAGCTGACTGACCTCTGTTGACGACAAACCGCCACACGGCGATCCGATTGATCGCTGATCGTCCGGCAGGCGGAGGACACGTGACTGCTGTAGCTGGTGCTCTCTGTTCCCACGCTCGCCCTCGAGGGCCCCCGTCGGGCGGCCCTCATAATGTCTGTTGTAGCTGTTTACCGGTGATCGCCACCCCCGGTGGCGGCGAGCACCGGTAAGAGACTACAACAGACATTATGAGGATCCAGCGCAACTGTCCCGACCCACGTTTCGAAATTGCCCCCTCAGTCCGCGAGTCGGGAACTCTCGTCCCTCCACACTCAGGGGTTTGACATTGTCGGTGATTCCCTGATCGGCCAACAGCCCGTGGATCTTGTTCGCGTACTCGGTGCGTGTTTCGACCAGGGAGTGGCGCCCGCGCACGAGTGCGCGGGCTCGCCTGATCTCTTCGGTGGGGACGTAGCTTTCGGGCACTGAGTTCAGTGAGAGTAATCATTGTTAAAGAAGCGTCCCGGCGGCGTCGACGAGAAACCACGTCCCGAACCCGGCGAGCACGGTCGCGCTCAGGTACGCGACAGCCCGGGAGAACCGATCCAGTCGCTGCCCGGCGGCCACCAGCGACGCGGGAAAGCCGACGATCCAGAGGGCGATCCCGAGAAAGAACCCGACGATCAGGGCGGGGGTCCCCGTCTCGACGACCAGCGTTCCGGACAGCGACTCCCCGAGGTAGGGTGCGTACCCGAGCACGTCTGCCCGCCCGGATTCGAGCATACCGACGCCGGCGGTGAGCCAGAACAGTATCTGATACGGGTTCGTGAGCGCGAGCGCGAACGCCTTGCGGAACCCCCGCCCCTCTACGTCGGTGTCCCAGTCGACCCCACCCGTGGCGTCCCTGACCGCGCCGTAGGCGAACCAGAGCATGAGCAGGCCGCCGACCCCGACCATCACCCCCCTGAGGCGTGGCATCGACCCGACGAACGCGACGACGCCCAGAAGCGAGAGGACGAGAAAACACAGGTCGGCCGTCATGGCGCCGAGGCCGGCGCGAAAGCCCGCAACCCATCCCCGGAGGACGCTCTCCTGGGCGATGACGGCGTTCATCGGCCCCGGCGGCGCAGCCAGGGCGAGCCCGAACACCGCGCCGAAGACGACAGACGAGAGGAGGTTTACCATCCCTGTTGGCTCTTTTCGGGCGGCGACTAAATTTGTGAAGGCAAAGAGTACGAGCAGACCTATCCACTAGCAGTGAACATCACATACTAGAACGGTGCTCGCGGGAAATCTGGTGTGAAAGCGACAGGATACGCGGCGTACGGTCTGAAAGACTGTACGCCGCAACAAGTGGCGCGGGTCTACGACCACTGGGCAAAGATCGAAAAGAGCTACCAGACCTTTCGAAAGGCGCGTGCTTTGACGACGACGCCCTCGACGATAATTCGGCTGTTCTACGTGGGTGTTGGATTCCTGTTAGAACAGCTGTGGGTCGTGTTGCAATAGGCAGTGCTCGCCCGGCCGCGGCGTGGCGGGCGAGCACTCCCGGTGGGGTTCGCATTTGGTGATGTGTTTCTGCATGGGATTGGGGAAGTGTTAGACGACGAACTTGGCTGGAAAAAGAAGCATCGGACGAACGAGGAGGGGCTCCCAGCAGGATACGAGCACGGACTTGGCTGAGCCGCCTCGCTTCGCCTGAAGCGAGGCTGGCGAACAGCGACAGCTATCCTTTAATCCCAATCGAAGTAACTTCCACAGCGGACAACAACCAGGTATCTGACAATTTCCTAACTCGGTGCAGAGTCAGGAGTGGGATTCGTCTCATTTCGGCCTTCCCACGGTGTCAAGCCGAACTTTTGCCGTCGGTGCTATCGATAGAATGGACAACTGGCGAATATCGAGATCGCGGATTACGTCGAGGGTCGTGATCGGTACGTCAACTTCGCAGAGGACGTCAACGGTCTTCAGCTGGCCGAGAGCCAGAAACGAATCCTCCGAGCAGTTGCCGAACATCGCCGTGTTCTGGTCATGTCGGGCAACGGCGTCGGGAAGAGCTACACCGTAGGGACATTCAAACACGGCTTCGTCTCGACGAACATCGACTCGGTTGCCCTGGGGACATCCGGATCGTATTCGCAGTTCGTCGACTCGGTGTGGCGACCGCTCAAGAACCTCCACAGGCAGGCGAAGCGCCGGCTCGGCCTTCCGGGCGAGACCTACGACGGCGGGCAGCCGAAACTCGAGATCGGCGCCGAGTGGTTCGCGAAGGTTGTCAGTCCCCGCGATCCCGGCGATCTCGAGGGGAGGTACGCGGCGGACGTCCTCGTCGTGATCGAGGAGGCTGACAAGCAGTACATCGCGCAGTAGGGATTGGGTCGGACGTGGGCCCGGGCTGGCCTGCCGGGTGATTTTCCGCTACGTCTTTGAACTGTCTTGATCGTCCCAGAAGCGTTCGATCTGCGAGTCGAGAAACATCGGTGTCATTGAAACGAACTCCTCGCGTTCACCATCAGGCAGATACTCGTAGACCGAGTTGCGATGGGCGTCCGCAGTGTAGCGCTGATCGACGAGGATGCGAGCGCCCCGCTCGTCGGGCCCCCGGAGCACACGCCCGATTGCCTGGCGAGCCCGCCGCACGGCCGGGATCGTGAGTGCATATTCGAAGGCGTTGTCCTCGCCGAACGCGTCGGCGTAGGCGTGTTTGACTGCCTGGACGCGCGGGGAGCCAATACTGACGAGCGGGATACCGACGACGGCACAGGTCTGGAGTTTGTCACCGTCGTAATCGATTCCCTCGGTGAGCGTCCCGCGCGTGCTCGTGATGAGGACCTTACCGCCGCCAGCGAAGAACTCGGCCTTAAGATCGTCCGTGGTTTCCGTCGTTGAGGACTCATCGAGGAGGACGGGTTTGCCGATGTCCTCCTGGAGGCGGTCGGCGGCCCACGTGGCTTCCCGGTAGCTCGGCATCGCGATCATGACGTTTCCGGGACTCCCGGCAATCTGGCGCAGGACGTAGGCGTATTCCTCCCGCGTCTCATTGCGATTGTCGAGCGCTGGGTCCCCTCGATTCCGGAGGGTGAAAGGATCTGTATCGACGAGCCAACTCGCGCGGTTCTCCTCGGGAAACGCCAGGTCGTACGTTCGTTCGACGACCGGTCGGCCCGGAGCGCGATCATCCTCTCCATTCCCGAGATCCTGGAGCCCGATGACGTCGGTGAGAACGTCAAGCGGTTCGAGAGTCGCGCTCATCAGAATACCGCCACCCAGTCCCTCGAAGACGGTCTGGAGTTGGTCGCCAGGCATGCAGTTGTACATCTCCAGGGCAGGCGTGTAGGCGTGCTCCCAGGGATAGGCGGGGTCATCCTGCTCTGTGGGCGCGTATTCGAGGGTGATTTCCCGGAAGTAGTCGGTATGATCGCGATCCCACCAGTGACCCAGAAGGGTGCCGACGGCGGTGCAGATGCAGGTGCGGTCGGGATCGATGTCCTCAATGGTGTCCTCGACGGCGGCGCCAATTGTGCCGAGCTGGCGCACAAAGGATGCCTGATACCCGGCGTCGCGCGCCCACTCGGTGAGGGCGTCGGGTTCGGCGCTGGCGGGATCCCGAAGCGGGATTTCGAGGTCCTCCTCGGGGAGTGCGGTGTGCCCGAACGGCCGGTCGTAGCCGTCGATCTCCGCTGTGAGGTACGCGTCAATATGGTCTTCGAGCCAGTCGATGATGTCGTCGTAAAACTCCCGAGCGCGTTCGACGGCTTTCAGCGGGACGTCGTACTCGTTGAGGCGGGTTTCTGCTTGCTCGCGGTTCTCGCTGGTCTGGCGCGCGAACTGCACCAGGAGATCAAGCTCGTTGCGGGCCTGCTGGAGACTCTGGCGACCGATGGAGTCACTCAACAGATCCCGTACGCGTTCCTCAAGACGGTGGGCTTCATCCACGATCACGAACGTCTCCTCATCGAGGACAGCGCCCGTGAGTTCCCGGGTCTGGGCGTCAAAGAGGTGGTTGTAGTTTCCGATAAGAACGTCTGCTTCCTTGAGAAGGACGCTCATCACACGGTGCGGGCAGGTCCCACGCTCTGTAGCTTCGGGAAGAAACTCGTCGCTGGTGAGCACCCAGTTGTCACCGGCCTCAAACCCCAGTGGTGAGCCCTTGTTGCGCGCGTACCAGTCGGCCTCGAAGGGACAGTACAGCGGCGGGTCACTGGTATCAGCCAGATCCTCCGGCGCGGTGGGTTGTTGGCGGACGTACGGCGATTCGGCGCCAGCGGTCACGAGTCGCTCTTTTACTCGGGACCGAGCCTCGCCGGTATCACGGCGTGCGGCACGGGCTAGGTCACTTGCTTTCTGGGGATCCCACCACATGTCCTCCTGTGGGCCCCCGCCTTGGACTGCGACGGAGCCGACCGCAGAGGCGGTGGTTGTGGTGTCAGTGTCCCCCTCGACGAGGTTTGCCGTGGACTCCCGGAGGTCCTCACAGCGCTCGTGGACGCCGACGTCGTCGGGAAAGACGCCTTCGCGGCCGTAGGGGCACAGATCCGTTTTCCCCACAAGTGCGAGCCCCGACAGCGGGTCTTCGAGGTCGGCGTTCATCGTGCGGAGGTCATCGACGAACTGCTGGAGTTGCTGTTTGACCGGCGTGATCACGACGACGTTCTCGTACTGATCTGTTTCCCGGAGGAGTGTCGCCCCCGCGGTGAGGGCGGCCATGGTTTTGCCAGTCCCGCAGGGGCCCTCCATCACCAAGTAGCCTCGATTACGCCCGACTTCGATGGCGGTTTCGATGGCGTCCGCCTGGTTGTCGTAGGGCTCCCCGAAGCCGAAGAACTCCTGCCAGGGCTCCGTGTGTCCCGTGCCAGAACTGGCGTCCATGGAACGTGAGTAGTCAACGAGCGCGGGCGACATGAATTCGCGGATTGCCTGCTGACGGTGTGATCGGGTCCTTGAGGTGGGTTCGCTGTAAAGACGGGTCCGTGCGTCGTCCGTCACTCGACGCGATCCGCGGGTTCGACCGCGCTGTCTACATCGTCGCTGTGGGCCAGTTGCTCAACGTCTTTGGCGCCGGGTTAGCTTCTGCGGTGCAGGGCGCTAATCCCCCTTCCTCAACGAGCACCGGAGT
>JBDGQL010000043.1:0-8048 GCA_042219105.1 Karumarchaeum halophilus (SeqCode)
AAGGCCCCCCGTCCCGGGGGTTCGATTATCAATGTCTCTGTCCGACAGTATACAGGTGGAATCTCGTCACCACTATACCCGTTCGCCCACAAATGGTGACACAATCAGCCATGGGCCGACTCCGTCAGATCGGATACAGTGTGGGTATCGTGTTGATAGTGTTCATTTATTTATCTCTTCCAACCCTTCGCCAGCTGTATGGTCCCGTGGTGAACATCCCGGTGTACGCGGCGATAGCACTCCTCGCCGGTGGCACCGCGTGGGTGGCCTTCAGCAAGCTATCGACCGACTCGGCTGACGAACAGATGATGATGGGGATCGATGACGATCCGCCAGTAGGTGATGAGATTCCGGACAGTGGGAAAGAGGAGATAGACATTGATGAGGAAGTAGAGACACTACGTGAAGAGAATTGATAGGGTCGGTTGCAAACATTTGAGTGGTCTCCCGATGGTTTCAATACATGATCGAGATTCCAATAACTCGATTAGGTATTCTCGGGATTCTCGGAGTTCTCGGAATTTGGACGAATGAACCGGCGTTGTTCGCCCTCTTCGCGCTGTTCACACTCTTCGCCAGTGACCGGACGGTGATAATGTCTGTTGTAGCTGTTTACCGGTGATCGCCACCCCCGGTGGCGGCGAGCACCGGTAAGAGACTACAACAGACATTATGACGATCCCGCCAACCGCTACCGCCGGCGAGGATGATTCCCGGCAATAAGTACAGGCCAACGAGCTGTCGCAATCTACTGAACGTAGTATGATATTGATAGGAAAGCAGTGACACATAGAGAGGATTCACCTGAAATGCCCTAAGAAGTATGTCACGAATAGAACGTCCAAGTCTTGCACAGGGGTGGTTTGACAATGGTCAAGAGAGTGCGCTTTGATACGGCGAGATACGACCCAAATTCTTTGAATCCCCCCTCTGAATCCGCGGTATGGTCCACGCACGGTGGATCGAGGTGCTGATTATCACGGTGGCGGTTGTGGTTTCTCCTGTCGTCGCTGTGACTGCGGTCCCCCTCGACGCAACGAGTCCGACTGATGAACCAGCCACAAATATACACCCGGACGTGACTCTGTTACGCGCCACGACACCAGATCAATGCGTTCGGCTCGTGATGCCCTGGGTTTGTGACGGCACGGCTCAAGCAAATCACGTCCGGGTGTGTAGTGCCGACGCCGACGGGGGTGAGCACACACGTTCGTCACACCTCCCAGGCGCGGATGCCCCCGGAGTTCAAGTATCCCCAGACGGCAGCCTGGTTGATGTTGACCCGGCTGATCTACCCGGTAACGGAACATCTGATGACCCCTACATCATCACCAACGCTTCGGAACTGCAGGCCACGGAAGACGATCTCAACGCCACGTACAGGCTTGGCGCCGATATCGATGCATCGAACACTGTGGGGTGGAATGGTGGGGACGGGTTCGACCCCGTTGGGGAGCGTCCATCTTATAATTCTCCAGGTCCACCGTTTACTGGGACGTTCGAGGGAGCCGGATATACGATAACAGGATTGCACATTGATCGGTCAACGGCTAATGTCGTCGGTCTCTTTGGTGGTGTTGGTGAATCTGGACGAATTAGTGACGTGAAACTAACAAATATAGCTATCAACGGTTCGGATGATGTGGGCGGACTCGTTGGAGTCAACGCCGGCACGGTCAGAAACGCGTCTGCTTCTGGCGCCGTCAATGGCTCAGACGTTGTAGGTGGACTCGTGGGGCGAAACAGACTCGAAAGCACGGTCATGAACCTGAGCGCCGGCGTGGTCAGGAACGGGTTTGCGAGCGCCGCCGTGAGTGGCTCAGAGCTTGTGGGCGGACTTGTTGGGGTCAACGGAGGCACGGTCAGGAACGGGTTTGCGACCGGCGCCGTCAATGGCTCAGGGCTTGTGGGCGGACTTGTTGGGGTCAACGAGGAGGGCACAGTAACGGAATCATACTGGGATATGAATACAACAGGCCAACCCACCTCAAGTGGTGGCATCGGCCTCACAACCGCCCAGATGACCGGCGACACTGCCCGCACGAACCTGGATAAACTTGCCTTCGGGACCGTCTGGCGGACTCGTTCTGTCGGGTACCCTGTACTCGACGTGCAGGCAGCCGTAACGGTGGACGCATCCCCAACAGCGCAGATATCGGTCGCACCACCTAACCCGGCGGTTGGTCAAGAAGTGAGTTTCACGGCTTACGCCTCTACAGACCCTGATGGGAGTATCGAGACGTATCAGTGGGATCTCACGGGCGACGGAACCGTTGATTAGACTGGCCCTGACGTCACGCTCACGTACCAGTCGCCCAGTGAGTTTCAGGTCAACGTCACCCTGATCGTCACCGACGATGATGGATTATCTGCCCAAGACCAGATACGACTCACAGTCCAATCAGGCCAGACGACTACCCCCGGAGACGCCGAGACCACTACCCCCAGAGACACTGAAACAACCGCTCCCGGAAACACTGGGTCCGATAACACGACTACCCCGGATACGAGTACTGACGCGAGTCAGAGGACTGATAATGTCTGTTGTAGCTGTTTACCGGTGATCGCCACCCCCGGTGGCGGCGAGCACCGGTAAGAGACTACAACAGACATTATGACGATACGGGAACACCGAGTCAAGAGACGCCCGGATTCGGGATTGGAGCCGCCATAGCGGGGATCGGCGGTGCTGGGTACATGCTCAAACGACGGCTGGACGCCACGGACGACGAACAGTAATCGAGCGGGAGGACCGCGGCGAGTCGCGTCCACGCGGACATCGATGGAGCGACGGCGAGCAACCTCGCCAGACGGCCGGTGGCCCCCGGCGCTACTGATAATCACATACACCCGGACGTGATTTGGTTAAGCCATGCCGTCACAAACCCGGAGCATCACGATCCGAATGCACTCATCTGGTGTCATAGTCCTTTAGAGAGTCACCTTTCTCGCGTTCTCATCAAAAGGGTTGTAAAAATCTTGCTGACGGTTTCGTACCGGGTGACAGTGCACCGGCATCTAAACCGGCGCCCGCCCATCGTACACGTATGGTCGACAATACTACCATCACACGGAATCGGTCCGTCGTCGGGCGGACCCTCGGCGTTGCGTTCCGCAAGCGGACGTACGCCAACATGGCGTATCTGCTGGCCCGGTTCCCGCTCGGAATCGCTTACTTCACCGTGTTCGTGACGGGGCTCAGCCTCGGGGTCGCGCTCACCCCGCTGGTCGTCGGAATACCGATACTCGCTGGCGTGCTCGCGCTGGCGGGCTACGTGGGACGGGTCGAAGCCGGCCTCCTCCGGGAGGTGCTGGGGCGCGACGTGACCTGGTCCACGGCCGACGCCGGCGAGCTGGCGCTGTGGCCGTACCTCAAGACGGTCGCGACTCGACCGAGCAACTACTTGCTCGCGGTGTTCGCGCTCGTGTCGTTCGCCCTCGGGATCGCGCTGTTCACCGGTCTCACGATCTGGTTCACGCTCGCGGTCGTTCTCGCCCTGGCGCCGGTCCTGTACTGGATGCCCGGCGTCGAGTACGGCCAGGTGACCACGACCGATGCAATCGAGGTCGGACCGGCGTCGGTGAGCGCCGACACGGTGAACCAGCTGTCCGTCACGACCCTCCCGGAGGCACTCGTCGCCTCGGTGCTCGGCGTCGCGATTCTGATCGTCGGTTTACACGTCGTCAACGGCACCGCGGCCCTGTTAGCGAACGTCACCGAAGGCCTGCTCGCCACCCGCGGCGAGTGACCATTCTGCGGCGGCCGGTCACCTCCCCGTCACAGGGAGGTGAGCCAGCCGGCGATGTCCGCGACGACCTGCTGGTCGACCGAGTTCCGGAAGGCGTACTCGCCCGGAACGGAGGGCCCGGTGCCGAACTGGAAGACGTGGTTGAGCCCCTCATAGCGGGTGAACTCCGTTCTCGACCGGTCGGCGAGTTCAGTCTGCCACTGCCCGAAGTCCTTCTCGGGGGAAACCTGGTAGTCCCGGTCGCCCTGCAGAAACAGCAGTGGGGTGTCGATGGCACGGGCGGTACCCACGTGGTCGTACGCATCGAGGCTGTTCCAGAGGGCTCCGGGGTAGCCGAGCACGATGTCGGCCTCGGTGTAGTCACCCTGCCGGATCCGATCGATCCGGTCGCGCCAGCGGTCGTACAGCGTGTCCATCAGGTCCCACTCGTACTCGCCAACGGTTGCGAGGTGTTCGTACTGATCGATGAAGATTTCGTGGAACGGTCGCGCCGGGGCGGCCATCGCGACGCCGCCAGCGAGGTTGCCGTCCCGCTGTGCGATCCGCGGGACGGCCAAGGCACCGAGGCTCAGGCCGGTAACCGCCACACGGTCCGGATCGACCCCCTCGGCCGTCCGGAGCTGGTCGACCGCGACCAGGGGATCGTCGATGGTCACCGCATCGAGCGTGTACTCCTCCGGTGACAGGGAGCTCGGACAGGCGTGGGTTCGCCTGTCGTACCGGAGCACTGCGACGCCCTGACTCGACAGCCCCTCTGCGATATCCCTGAAGATCTGCGAGCCAATGATTTCGAGGTTCTTGTCGGCTGCCCCCGATGGATCGCTCCCGTGGACCAGCACCGCGCCGGGGAGGTCGCTGCCGTCATTCGGCAGGGTCAACGTCGCGTCCATCAGACAGTCGTCAGTTTCGACCGTCGTCTCCTCCGCGTCAAACGCGCTTTGGTCGACGTACCCCGGGCGTTCGTACTCGTCGTTGACGGCCACACCTGCGATCGCGAGTTCGTCGCCGATCACCACGCGGAGCGTGTGTTTGCTACGCTCGAAGCCGAGCGTCACGTCGACTGCGTCGAACCCCGACTGGACGGTCTCCTCGGTGTCGACGATCTCCTCGAACGGGCCGCCGACGTTCGTGGCGGCGATCCAGATCGCTTCCAGCGCGCCCGGTGAGATTGCATCCCGGCGGGTCGACTCGAAGCGCTCGTAGGCCTGATCGAACCGGCCGGCCGACATATCGCCGATCAGCGCGCTCGCCGCTTCGACGGTTGTCTCCGTCGGCGTGGAGGTCGCCGTCTCCGTCGGCGTGGACGTCGCCGTCTCCGTCGGCGTGGACGTCGCCGTCTCCGTCGGCGTGGGCGTCAGCGTCTCCGTCGGCGTGGGCGTCAGCGTCTCCGTCGTGCCCACGGGTGTCGCAGTCTGGGTTGGCGTGGCCGTCGGCGTCTCCTCGTCATCGTCGGTGGAACAGCCAGCAACGGCAGCGAGTGAACCAGTTGCGATCGCGAGAAATGTCCGTCGTCTCATACGTATGCACTCCGTGTTATCAGACGGAACGCTCGTGTATTATATATCCCGGGGAAACGGCGCGTAGGTAAAACCGACATTTGAATATCCGGTGGCTTTGACATCGTCCCTCCTGATAATGTCTGTTGTAGTCTCTTACCGGTGCTCGCCGCCACGGGGGTGGCGATCACCGGTAAACAGCTACAACAGACATTATGACTACCAGATACAACAGCAGTATGAGTTACCCCATCCCAAAGCGTCGAACGGTTATTGTCGGACTGGTGAGTGCGCTTATCCTACTTTCCGGGTGTGCAGCAGTTTCGAACGACGGCGAAGAGTCAGGCGCGAAACTCGGGGACATTACCGTGGAAAACAGTGACGAGACAGCGCATACGGTTCACGTCCTCGTCGAACGTGGTTCCGAACCCATCTACGGAACAGCAATCGGTCTCGATGGTGTCTCACCGCCGGCAAATGAAAGCGATTTCGGAAGCATCGACACCACCGTTCTCAATCACTCCGCGTGGACCGGTGAATCCGACGACTGGACCGTCTACACGCGTGTCGGTACGAACACATCGTGGAAAGCTCATGCAGTCCCGACCGAGGACGACGGTGCTTGCTACTCAGTCCGACTCAAAATCGAGGTCGATGGCTCAGCGACAGGTTTCACTCCGGACTGTGCTTCGTGGCCACCCACCTCAGATTCGTGAATCGAACGGTCATACAGCGCAGTTGTTCGGCCCGAGTTCGAGTTCGAACGCCTCCATCGCCCCGATCGTCTCGCGCCCGAGGTTCGCCGCGATGATCCGCTCGTAGTTGGCAGGGCGCGGCGGCATGTCCCCGAGGATCTGCTCGACGAACGCCTCCCTGTCGAGTCCCAGCAGGTCGATCCGATCTCTGAGGGCGCCGAGCGTCGCGGTGTGTGTCCCGTCTTCCCCGGGTTCGGCGCCCGGACCGACGTGACCCGGCGCGATGAGCGTCTCCTCGGGCACTGAGAGGCGATCCGTGAGCGTCTCGTGGAGCTGCTCCGCGAGGTCGCGCGCGCCGTCGGTCCCGTGTTCGAGGTCCGGGCGGGCAACGCTCTCGAGGAACAGGCTGTCTCCCGAGAGGACCACGCCGCCGAGGCTGAAGGCCGTCATCTCGGTCGTGTGTCCGGGGGCGTACAGGGCCTCGACGGAGGTCTCACCCACCCGGATCCCCGCGCCGTCCTCGATCGTCTCCGCCTCGAACGACAGCCCGCGGTCGGAGGCGCCCGCCGGAACGACGGTCCGGGCCCCCGTCTCCGCCGCGAGGTCGCGGATTCCGCTGACGTGGTCGGCGTGGACGTGCGTGTCGACGGCGGCGGTGATGGAAACGCCGCGTTCGGCCGCGTCGTCGACGTACCGGTCCACGAACGCCCGCAGGGGATCGACGACGACCGCCTCGCCGCCACTCGCGATCAGGTAGGACAGACAGCCACTCGAAGGGCGGTGGTACTGGACGACCGCCGGCTCGCCCGCAGCGATTTCGGCCGCGACGTACAGGTCGGCCCACGCTTCCATCCCGCCGGCGAGGTTCCGTGCCCCGATCCCGGCGTCGTTCAACAGCCCGGCGACGTGGTCACTCGCATCTCCCTCTCCACAGACGACGATGACTGGCTCACACAGGCCGAGGTCGGCGGCGAGGTCGGCGACGGTCCCCTTCGCCTCCGCCGCGACGAACCGCATCATCGGCGCCTGTCGCACGGTGACCGTCTCCCCCTCGATCCGCCAGCTGTCGACCTCGTCTCGATCCCTGAGATCGAGGATCGACACTGTCTCGCCCGCCGAGATCGACCGGTGGAGGTCCGCCGGTGCGATCGTCGGTGCCGTCTCGGCTGTGGAGTTGCTCATACCTGTTCGGTACGAGGCGAGGCGGATTAAAGCTCGCGGGCCGGACGGGGCAAACGTTCAACCTCCCCGGTCACGAACCGGATGGCATGAACGCAAACCTGCTCCGCGAGGACGTCGCGTCGGAGAAACACACACAGCTCGATCGGCTCGGGTCCGGGAAACTGCTGGTCGCGCTTACCGACGCGACGCTCGACCGGGAGACGGTGCTGTCCGTCGCCGCGGACTCGGAGTACGCCGCCGCCGAGACGTTCCGCGCGTGGGCCGACGAAACGGAGGTAGAGCCCGCCCGCGAGGCGTTCGAGGCCGTGTCTGACCAGGAGCGTGACCACTACGAGCGCGTCGTGGCGCACCTCTCCGACCACGATCCGCCGGACGCCGGCGGGCCGATGCACGCGTACCTCCGTGGGCTCGATGGGACAATCGAGCGCGTGGGCGCGGGCCTGCTCGGACGGCCGCTCGTCTCGACTCGCTCGCACACCCAGGTGATCAGCTTCTTCGTGAACGAGGCCGACACGAAGCTGGCCGACCTGTTCCGTGACCTCAAGTCGGAGACGGACGTGGAACTCGAACGCGGCATGGACGCGCTCGATGCACTGTGTGACGGGCCAGATGACTGGGAGCGCGCCCGGGCGACCGCGGAGTACACCATTCAGGTCGCCTACGACGATTACGCCGACGCCCTGGAGGGGATGGGCCTGGATCCCCGGCCGATCTGCTGATTATCGGTTGTGTGTGTGGAGCACACGTGCGATACAGGGTTAATCCGGTCCATCACGTAACGGTTCGTATGCAACTCACCCGGCGCACGTTCGTCGCGGCCGCCGGCGTCGCGGCGCTCGCGGGATGCACCTCACAGGGCGGTGGAGAAGACGACGCTCCGGGAAACTACGACACGGCAGCCAGGACCGACACGGCGGCCGGGACCG
>JBDGQL010000245.1:0-8008 GCA_042219105.1 Karumarchaeum halophilus (SeqCode)
CATTTCACCGGGTCGGTTGTCCGGGAGATAGTGCTGACGAAATCTTTGGCATATATACGGGTCGACAGAAGACACCAGATCAACAGTTCTGTCGACCCGTATACCCGTCCAGCCAGTCCGCGAAGGTCCCCTCGATGAGCGTCTCAGACTGCAGGGAGATGTACGCCTGTTGCATCGAGCGGATCGCCGTCTCAAGGTCGTCCCCTTCCTCGATCCGGCGGCGGACGTCGCGGTGCTTCCAGCCTGCCGGCGTGATGCCGCGGTCTACGCGAAGACGGAGCGGATCGAGGTACCGATCGATCTCCCTCTCGCGTAGCCCGCGCATCCTCAGCCCGGTCTCGGCGGCTTCGAGAAGGTCGGCGTAGATCCGGTCGGGATCGGTAGTCGGGTCGCCGCCGGCAGTGATCCAGGACAGCGAGGCCGACAGGCCGTCCCGCATCGCGGCGTAGAAGTTCGATCTGGCGTCCTCCCAGTCGAGATTGGCGAGGGGGTGGGAGTGGGCGTGCATGCCCTCGATGAGCCCCGCGAAAGCGGCCTGGAAAGCGATCGCGTCCCGGACGGTCGGCTGGCCGGATATCGGGCGGAACTCGATCCGGGCGTTGGCCTCAGAGCGCGTCGCCCCCTCGAACACTGGACGCACCCACCGCCAGTACGTGCCGTGTTTCGTCCGGAAGGCGGCGAAGGCGTCGTCGAATCGCTCCCCGCGCTCGATCGGCATGGGAACGAACACGCGGTCCTCGGCGACCCGGTCGATCGCCGCGTCCACGCTCTCGATGTCCTTCGGGAACTTCACCTTCCGGACGCCCTCGGCGTTCAGCACCGTCTCGAAGACGCTGATCCGGTGTTCCATCCACGCGTCGGCGAGCACGTCCTCCGCGGTTGCGCCGGCGTCGTACAGGTCCGGCGGAAAGAACGGGGAGTTCGAACCCAGCGCGAGAAGCGGCGCGGCGATCCGGATCGCGTACGCGAAGTATTCGCCGATGTCCCGGGCGTAGGGGACCTGGTAGTGGGGCTGGACCGACGTGATGAGGCTCTCGGGCATCACCGTCTCCGCCTGGAGCGTGACGTTCGGTGCCTCGATCCGCATTCCCGCGGGTGCGCCCGCGTTGGCCATCGCGTGGTAGCGCCCGACGGCGCTCATGTTCGTCGCGACGGTGATCCCGCCGTCCTCGATGCTGTCGGTGAGGTATCCGCGAGCGGTCTCGCCGGCGGGCGGAATCGTCCACAGCGCGTCGCTCACCAGCCGAATCCCTTCCGTACCCGCCGTTTCGAGCGCTGCAGCGAGCCTGGCTTTCACTTCAGTCTCCTGAGCGGCCAGTCCGTGACGGTTCATCGGCTGGGGGCTGGTGCACATCTCGGCGTTGTGCAACCCGAGTTCCTTTTCGAACCCCATCAGTCCGAGCAGTCCACGTGGGACGCGAGTCAGCGCGCCCAGCGTGGCGCTCCCGGCCTCCACGCGCGTGCTCGTGTCCGGATCGGAGACGCCGTAGAACTCGTACTCGAAGCCGATGATCCCCTGTCGGTTGTCGAACGTGCCAGCATCGAGTTCGTCCTTCAGCGTCGCCGCATCCGCCCGGACCTGCTTCTGGAACTCCTCGGTCGCGACCTCGAGTATCTCCGTCGTGTCGGCGGCGACCTCCGACCGGGGCATACAGAAGGCTCTTTCGGCAGCCTCTTGAACTCAGTGACTCGACCGCGACTTCGCCGGTGGCGTTCGGCGCGTTTTTACCATCGCCGCGGATACGAACCCCCGATGCAGTTTGCTGCCTTCGCTGAACGCGCCGGGGCGATCGAGGACGAACCTGCGGATCTGGTGACGCGCGATCTCGTCGCCGACCTCCTCGGGGAGTCGGGCGACGACCTCCCGATCGTCGCCCGGTTCGTCCAGGGGCGGGTGTTCCCCGCCTGGCGGTCCACGACGCTCGACGTCGGGCCCTCTCTCTGCTATGCGGCGATTGCCCGCGCCGCCGGGCAGAACGTGACTGCAAGCGATGTCGAGGAACGCCTCGCCGACCGTGGAGAGATCGGGGCGGTCGCCGCGAGCTACGACCTTGGCGGCCAGCGCGGACTGGCGTCCTTCGGCGCGGGGGAGGACGACCTCGCCGTCTCGGAGGTGGCCGGGTCGCTCCGGCAGCTCGCGGACGCCGGGGGCGAGGGCAGCGAGGACCGCAAGGTGCGGCTTCTCTTTGACCTGTTCAACCGGTGTTCGCCAATCGAGGCGCGCTACCTCGCCCGCCTGGTGCTGGGGGAGATGCGCATCGGCGTCGGCGAGGGGACGGTACGAGACGCGGTCGCCGAGGCTTTCGAGGTTCCCGCAGGGACCGTCGAGCGCGCCCTCCAGGTCACGAACGACTACGGCGAGGTCGCCCGGATCGCACGCGAGGAGGGACCCGAGAAACTCGAAGCAGTCCGCCTGGAGGTCGGCCGCCCCGTACAGTCGATGCTGGCACAGACCGGGACCGTAACGGACGCAATCGAGGAGTGGATCGAGGTCGGCGTCGAAATCAAGTACGACGGCGCGCGCGTCCAGGCCCACTACGACGGCGAGGACGCGCGCCTCTTCTCGCGCAACATGGAGGAGGTAACCGATCCTCTCCCGGAAATCGTCGAGTTCCTGGAGGCGGATCTCGACACGCCGGCCATCCTCGATGGAGAGGTGGTTGCCGTCGAGGACGGCGAGATCCAGCCCTTCCAGGAGGTGCTCCGGCGCTTCCGGCGCAAACACGACGTCGAGCGCGCCCGCGAGGAGGTGAGCCTCGAGGCACACGTCTTCGACTGTCTGCACGCCGGCGGCGAGGACCTGCTCGATCGGCCTCTCCGGGAGCGCCACGACCGGCTGGACGACCTGCTCGATGCGGGCGTCTCCCGGCTGTGGCTCGAATCCGACGCCGGCACGATCGAGGAACGCGAGGCCGAGGCGATCGCGGACGGCCACGAGGGGATCATGCTCAAGAATCCCGAGTCGACGTACTCCCCGGGGCGGCGCGGAAAGAACTGGCTGAAGCGCAAACCCGACGTGGAGACGCTCGATCTGGTGGTCACCGGCGCGGAGTGGGGCGAGGGCCGGCGGGCGAACCTGCTGGGCACCTTCGAACTGTCCGCGTGGACCGACTGCGGCGGATTCGAGACGATCGGCAACGTCGCCACCGGGATCACCGACGAGAAACTTGAGGACCTCACCGACCTGCTCGAACCCCACGTGCGCTCCGAGTCCGGAACCGAGGTCGACATCGGCCCCGAAGTGGTGTTCGAGGTGGGCTACGAGGAGATCCAGCCCTCCCCGACGTACTCCTCGGGCTACGCGCTGCGGTTCCCGCGCTTTCTCGGCGTTCGCGAGGATCTGACTCCCGACGACGTCGACACGGTCGAGCGCGTGGAGCGACTGGCGGCGTGAGATTCGGTGATCGAACACGTCCGTTCGCGAACCGGGCCGAGTGGACGAACATTTTTGAGACGGCAGGCGAGACTAATACACATGGCCACGCGGGACTCGCGTCGCGTCGCTCGCACGCTCATGGACGAGCCCCACGTCGCCGGACGACGGGTCAGCGTCCGCCAGGTGTACGCGCTCATCGAGGAGCGCGGCGTCGACCCCGAGACGGTCGCGGATCGGTTCGATCTGGATGTCGCGGACGTGTACCACGCGCTCGCGTACTACCACGATCACCCTCGCGAGATGAATTCCGTCGAAGCGGAGCGAACAGAGGCGATGGAGACGTTCCGGGAATCGATCGAACGCCCCGACGACGTCGACCCCGCCACCCGTTGAGATGTCCGAGTGGCGGTTTCTGCTGGATGAGAACATCGATCCCAAGGTCGCCACGTACCTCGACAAGGAGAATCTCTCCGCGATCCACGTCCGGGACGCGCTCGGGCAGGGCGCGGACGACGAGGATGACATCCTTCCGTACGCGACTGAACGCGATCTCATCGTCGTCACCAGCGACGTGACGGACTTCGGAACGCTTCCTGGCGAGGTCCACCCTGGTATCGTCCTCCTCTATGACGACACGATGCCGGCCTACCGCGTGGCATCGGCACTCATCGCCATGGTTGATGCGTACCCGGGACGAGACGTGTTCACGGGGCATGAGGAACTCGATGCGTGGGATCGGGCCGGCCCCTCGTGACGCCCGTTGGCCGGGGAGATCCAGCCCTCGCCGACGTACGCCCCGGGGTACGCGCTGTGCTTCCCGCGCTTCCTTGGCGTCCGCGAGGACCTGACGCCCGCCGGCGCCGACACGGTCGAGCGCGTCGAGCGACTGGCCGAGTGAGATCGTTTCGCCACGGTGTGGGAAAGATTTACCCGGATACCCGACACCTGTGGGATCATGACCCGCCGCGAACTCCGCGGGAACCTCCGCCATCGCGTGAAACACACGGCATGGCGATGGAACGCGCTGTATCCCGTGCTGTCACTGGGGATGCTCACACTAGCTGCGGTCGGATTCGCCACGGGCCAGATCAAAGGGATCGGCGCGCTGATCATGGTTCCGATACTCATCTTCCTGAGCGTATGCGCCGCGCTCACGTACCTCACGCTGCTCGTGGATGCGAGACATCTGCGTGAGCGCGACGACTGGACGGTTTCTCCCTGGCGGTACGTCGCACTCGTGGTGGTTGCGTCCGGTCTTGTTCTCGTCCTCGAACTGGGAGATTGGGTTTGGGCTGCCCTGACACTGGTGTTCGTCATCCTCACGGCAGTCTGGAACCTCTGGTACGCCGGTCGCCGGTACCAGTACGCCGCATCGTGAACGCTCCCCAGAAAGAACCCTTATGCCCTCTATCGCGCGGAGCTTCACGATGAACCGCCACGGCGCCGCCGACCTGGCTGAGACGCTTGACCCCGATCTGGTCGTGCCGATCCACTACAACACGTTCGACGCGCTGCGGGCCGACTCGGGGGCGTTCGCGGCCGACGTCGCCAAGCGCGGAATCCCCGTCGCGCTGGACGAGAACGGACTGCTGTAGGTATAGCGGAGGCGAATGCTCTCAATCGTTCCCTCGATCCGTATGCCGGTCCGCGTCGATCGAGCACTGCCCCTCGTAGGTGACCTCGGCGACGGTTTCGATCCCGTCCTCGCCACAGACCGGGCAGTCGGGTGACTGCTGGATCGGGACCGTATCGACGGTCAGTCCGAGCGCGTCGTAGTGGACGAGCCGCCCGGAGAGCGACTCCCCGACTCCGAGCACTTGCTTCACCGCCTCCGTGGCCTGGATGCAGCCGATCGTCCCCGGAAGCACCCCGAGGACGCCCGCAGTCGCACAGTCTGGGACGGTTCCCGCCGGCGGCGCCTCGGGGAACACACACCGGTAACAGGGATCCCCGGGATCGCCCGAAAGGGTCGTCACCTGCCCCTCGAACTCGAGGACGGAGCCCTGCGAGAGGGGGACTCCGGCGAGCGTGCAGGCGTCGTTCAGGAGGTACTGTGTCGGGAAATCATCGGCCGCGTCGACGACGACGTCGTACTCGGAAACGAGTTCATCGACGTTCTCCTTCGTGACGCGTGTCTCGTGAGTGGACACCGCGACGTCGGGATTCAGTTCCGCGACGAACCTGCGGGCGCTTTCGACCTTCGGTTGGCTGCGGTCGCTCTCGCCGTGGATCACCTGTCGCTGGAGGTTCGAACGCTCGACGACGTCGGGGTCGGCGATTCCGAGCGTCCCGACTCCGGCGGCTGCGAGGTACTGGACGACGGGCGAGCCGAGGCCACCGGCCCCGACCACGAGAACGGACGAATCGAGCAGGCGGGCCTGTCCCCCTGGACCAACCTCGTCCATCACGATGTGGCGGGCGTAGCGCTCGATCCCGTCGGCGTCGAGGTTGAGGTCGGCCATCGTCCGGGTTTGTCGCCGGTCGTGAATAAACGATCCGCTCCCGCGAGCGAAATCGCTCACGAAGTTATAGCCGACAGGATGACCTACCGTCCCGGTTCGGGAGTAACTCACAAGTTCCTGGATCCCTTGAGTGTGGAGCGTGGATCTTCCCGTCTGGGGCGTCGGCGTCATCGCGATCTACTCGCTCCTGCAGATCCCGGCAGTCATCCTCATCGCGCGGTACTGCGAGGTCGACTCCGAGGATCTCCCGACCCCGCCGATGCGAGCGCGGTGGCGTAGCGGAAACCCCCAGCAGTCCCAGGACTCCCCGGCGATCGAAACGTCGACGCCCGGGCAGGCCCCGGCCGACTCAAACGCCCCGGACGCGACGAGCGAGCCCGACGACGTCCGGTGTACGAACTGCGGGCTCAGGAACGACCCCTCGTTCGATCGCTGTCGACGTTGTGTCGTGGAGTTGTGATATACGCGTCGACGGAACGATCGGTAGTTTTAAATACTTAGATATTTTATAGGCTGTGGTAAGTGAAACGAAGAGCCGCGTTAGGTCTCACTGGTACTGTAATTGCTGGTGGCATTGGTTGGAACCTCCGGGGAGACTCTCACTCGGTAGAACTCGAAGATCAATCGGACGCGCCAGCAGGGATACCGACCGATATTCAGGCTCAGATCAAAAACAACCAATCTACCTACAGCAACCCCGCTACGCTTGAAATACGGATACACAACCAGTATGACGAAGACATAGTTATTTCTGGGGGGAAGCCAGCAGTGTTCTCCTACCGGGTTAGCGAACCAGCAAACCCCGGCGTAATTTTGAAACCTCAGAAATGGGATTGGCTGAAACATCCATTTTGTATAAAATCGCTAAGAAAAAATTCTATCTCGACAGAACTACGGACGAAACAAGTCAGATCAGGCTCGTCTGTGATAGAAGAATATGCAATATGGGGCCAACGCAGCAACGACATCATGGAGTGTGTTCCTACTGGAACGTTCGACTTCGAATCCCGGTACCAGCTTGGAATCGGAATCGGAAACGGGGTTACCGACGAGGAGTTTGACTGGGGTTTCACCCTAAACATATCTTGATGATGAACCGGTCCCGTTTTTTGGCCGCGACGTGAACGGGGGACCATGGTCGAGGAGGTGTCCGCCGCGGAACTCCACGAGCGACTCGAAGGGGGCGATAGAATCCAGGTGATCGACGTCAGGCCCGAACACGCGTACAGGCGCGGGCACATCCCTGGCGCGGAGAACGTTCCCATCCATCGGTTCAGGAAGGCGATCGAAACGCACGACTGGGGGGAGGAGATCGTTATCGCCTGCCCCCACGGTGAGAGTTCGCTTCAGGCCGCCCGCCTGCTCGAGGCCTACGAAGGGACCGGCGAACAAACCCGTATCGGGAACCTCGAAGACGGATACCAGGGGTGGCAGTACGACATCGAACGCGACACGGAGCCCGCCGACTCCCCGTTTTGAACGCGAGACGTGCGCGCGTATATATGATAAATTTTATATACTATGTTGCGGGTTATATCCATACATGCCGGAGTGTCAGAACTGTGGATCATCAGTCACCGAGGCGTACGTACGAGTGTTCGCACCCGACGGAATGGATCGCCCGAGGGTCTGTCCGTTCTGTGAGGACAAAGTGAGGGACGGCGCGGACGTGCGCGACGCGCGTTCCGTGCGGCACTAGCGTTTTACCGGCACAACCGTTTTTCACGCCTTCGAGAACCCCGGGTTCGAGTTCGAGGCCGGGGGCGCGACGGACAGTTCCGGGCCGATGGGACGACCTGGGACCCCGCGACCGGCGAGGGGATGGACGGGCGGCGTCTCGCTAGACTCCCGATCCGGCGGCTGTTCGCATTCGCCTGGCAGGACGACTACGGGCCCGACGCGTTTAACCAGTATCAGTGCCCGCTACCCTCGGGCTCTTCGAGTTGTGCGACGCCGAGGGTGAACAGCCCGAACGCTGCCAGGACGATGATTCCCCCCGCCAGCATGATCTCGTTGAGTTCCTCCCCGCTGTTCAGCGTCACGCCGTAGATGAGGACGCCGAGTCCGGCCAGGACGCCGACGAGCGAGAGCCCGAACACGGTCGAGTCGTTTGCCATACCCGGACGTTGACGGGAACGAATAAAAACACAGTGGGATCGACCCCTGCATA
>JBDGQL010000055.1:0-7999 GCA_042219105.1 Karumarchaeum halophilus (SeqCode)
TCAACAAGCGAGTGGCAGTTCATCTGCCCGAGCGCAGTAGGGTGGGGTTGTTGACGGGCGACACGCTCGGGTTGTTTGGATTCGGCGCCATCGCGCGGGAGGTTTCGGACATCGCCCAGGGGCTGGGACAGGATGTCCTCACCTTCGACCCGTACGTCCCGGACGACGAGATTCCGGCCCGCGTCGAGCGGGTGACCGAGTTGTCGAACCTGTTCGAGCGGTCGGACGCGGTGAGCATTCACGCGCCGCTGACCGGGGAGACACACCACGCCGTCTCCAGGGAGGAACTGACGGCACTCGGCGAACGCGGCGTACTCATCAACACGTCTCGTGGGCCGATCGTCGACGAGGCCGCGCTGCTTGAGGCTCTGGAGTCGGAGGCGCTGAACGCGGCGGGTCTCGACACGTTCGAGGAGGAGCCACCAGGCGATGACAACCCGCTGTATGAGCGTGACGATGTCCGGCTGACCCCCCACGTCGGCGGGGTCACGGACGAGGCGCTCGCCCGGATGAGCCGCCGGGCTGCCCGGAACGTCCGGACGGTGTACGAAGGCGACCTCCCGGAGTCGACGATGAACCGCGGCGCCTTCGAGGGGGGGAGCCAATGAGAACCGAAAACGGCCTTCGTCGGGCCCTCGAAGACGGTGAGACGGTGTACGGCGCCAGCTGTACGACGTTCTCGGAGACGGTCATCGAAACCTACGGCGCCATCGGTCTGGACTTCGTCTGGCTGGACTTCGAGCACGGGGGACCTAGCCCGTACGACAGCACCGTCCTCGCGGACCTGACCCGTGCCGCCGAGGCGGCCGACGTCGAACTGCTGGTCCGCATACCCAAACCCGAACCCGCGCTCGTGCGGAAGGTCCTCGACGCCGGGGTTCGCACGATACTGCTGCCCCGGATCGAAACGGCCGACGAACTGCGCCCGGCCGTCGAGGCGGCCTACTTTGCCTACGACGGCGACGCTGGCGACAGAGGCGTCGGGGTCGGCCGCTCTGGCGAGTGGGCCGGGTACGTGGACAGTTTCATCGGTAACGAGGACGAGGAAGTCCTCGTCGGGACCATGATCGAAAACGAGCGGGCCGTCGCGAACATCGACGAGATACTCACGATCCCACACCTCGGATTCGCCTTCGTCGGCGTCGCCGACCTGACGATGTCGATGTCCGAGGGGGACCCACTCGCGAAAAACCCGGACGCCGTCGAGCAGGCGGTCGATCGGACCCTCGAGGCCTGCCTGGAGGCTGACGTCCCGGTCGGACGCATCCACAACGACGCCGACCAGGCCCGCACCGCCGCCGAGGCGGGTTACCAGCTTCTCCGGGTCGGTAGCGACACTGGTGCGATACGGGCGATCCTGGGGGACCGACTCGACGCACTCGATAGTGGGCAGAACTGATATCACTACTTCTGTCCGGCAGTGTAGATGACGCCACGTTCAGCGTCGAGCGCCACGTTGTCTCCGTCGGTTATGTGTCCGGAGATGTCTGCGGCGGAGATCATGGGAATTTCGAGTTCTCTCGCGACGATGGTGGCGTAACTCGTTACGCCGTGGTGTTGGTCGACGATCCCATCGAGTTTTTCGGCGTCGCCGGAGAGTTCCCCGTCGAACTCCTCGGGAATACCGAGTATTGAACCGTCGGGGAGGTCCGAGAGGTCGCCGCTGTTGGTCCAGTGGAACTCGCCGGACGTGAGTCCATCGACGACGGACTGGCCGGATCCGATAGTCTCAGAGGCGACGTGGATCTTCAGGGTGTTCGACGTGTTGACCCCGTCCAGTTCGGTCATCATGCCGGCCAGCACGATGACGGTGTCGCCGCCCTCAGCCGCGTCCGTTTCTAGCGCCGACTGGACGGCGTTGTTGATGATGGCGTCGGCTCCTTCGGTCGTGTAGGGCGCTATCCGTGGCGTGATCCCCCACGAGAGTGCGAGTCGGCGGCGGACCTCATCGCTCGGCGTCGAGGCGACAATCGGGACTGGCGGGCGGAACTTTGCGGATTTGAGCGCGGTGTAGCCGGATTCACTGGCCACGACGAGGGCGCTGGCGTCGATGTCGCTCGTGAGGTACCGCGCCGAACGAGCGAGCGCGTCGGCGCGGGTCTCGTCGGCGTCAGGCACGCGCTGTTCGGTGTGCTCGTCGTACTCCGGGGAGTCCTCGACGTCCCGAACGATACGGCTCATCGTCTCCACGACACGAGCCGGGTGGTCGCCCATCGCCGTCTCACCGGAGAGCATCACGGCGTCCGTCCCGTCCATCACCGCGTTGGCAACGTCCGAGGCTTCCGCTCTCGTTGGCCGACGGGCGGTGGTCATCGAGTCGAGCATCTCCGTCGCGGTGATGACGGGCACGCCGGCCTCGTTACACTTGCGGATGATGCGTTTCTGGATCATCGGCACGTCCTCGAGGGGCATTTCGACGCCGAGATCGCCGCGCGCGACCATCACGCCGTAGGCCGCCTCGATGATGCTGTCGATGTTCTCGACGGCGACGTCGCGTTCTACCTTCGCGATGACCGGGATGTCCACGCCGAGCTCGTCCAGCGCGGCGCTGATCTCGTGGACGAACTCGCCGTCGCGGACGAAACTCGCGGCCACGAAATCCACCCTCTTGTCGGCGGCCACTTCCAGTTCCTGCTGGTCTTGTTCGGTGATCGTCGGGAGTCCGAGTTCGACACCCGGCACGTTCACCCCCTTTCTGCCGCCCAGTTCCTCGCCGTTCTCGACGGTCACCGTGACGACGCCGTCGTTGACGGACTGAACCGTCGTCTCAATGCGACCGTCGTCGAGGAGAATACGGTCCCCGTGCTCGACAGCGGTGATGCTGTGTGAAATGCCGACCCGGTCGGGGGTCGCCTTGGAGCCCTCGACAAACTCGACCGTCGAACCGGAGTCGAGGTGGATGCTGCCATCTAGCGGTGCTGTGCGAACTTCCGGTCCTGGCAGATCGTGCATCGCCGCGACCGGCCGGTCCGCCGCCTCGTCTACCTCGCGAATCCGGTCGATTACCGTCCGGCGATGCTCGGGCGTGCCGTGGCTCGCGTTCATCCGTGCGACCGACATTCCCGCGTTCGCGAGATCCTGTAATGTTTCCCGTGAATCCGATGCCGGACCGATCGTACAGACGATTTTTGCGTTTCGCATCGTACTATACCGCTCCGTCACCTAGGTGGCTACGGGCTGGATACCTAGTCATACGCTGGCATACAGCAAGTATGTATAAATAAATGTCTGAGTCTGGGTTACTGTGACAACACCCAGTTGATGATCTGATCAAACCCCCTCGTCTCGAACCCGTTACCACCCTCTACGATCCCTCCGTCTGCGTCTGAGGGAACGGCAACACCGAAGAAATCGGCCCCGCACCCTGATTTGATACCTCTCAGGATGTTGTGTAACTGGGGATTAGACCCTTGTGGGATGTCTTGGATCATCATTTCGAGTAACTCTTGATTGACGGATTCCTCACGTCCGATCCCAAGTCTATTCTTGACCATTTGGAGTGCTTTGTTTCGTGTCTGTCCTTCTTCAGACGGATTGTAGTCGATCACATCTACCCCGGTTACAACGACTGCGGACTCAACCTCCTCAGCAATCTCTCGGACGAGTTCCAGATCATAAGCAAAGGGGATGTCGTCGTTCATGATCCGCTCAAGATTTAGGAGGAGGATCACGCAGTCAGCCTTCGTATAGTGATGCGTTAGAAAGGCTTGGATGTCGTTATTGGTTAGATTGTTGTCTTTTTCGATTTTCGATCGGATGCCTGTCTCTCCACTGTATGAGGGTTAAACACTTTCCGGATCCGGATTGGGCGGAAGGTCAACACTTCTCTCAAGCCATGATCCGGGAAAGTCCACAAATCTGATCCCTGCATCCTCGCGGCGTCTCGAATCAAACGACAGGTCGAAACAGGTCACATACGGAAATTCAGTATTCGGTGGATATTCTCCGTCATCTATCATTGGGCGAATGAGGTGTTCCTCGAACTGGCTCGCCTCCCCGAATTCAACCTCATATGTCACGATAATGTCGTCTTTTTCATATAGGTGTTGTAATGCGCCACCGATGACGGTTGACTTTCCGCCATATTCTCCCGAATAAATCAATACATCTTTCAAATTATCTTCTTCTGATTCTTTTTTTAAAACGTCTTTTGATTCAGGTTTCACCGTGGCTTCGTCTGAGGCCTGTGCTGACTCCGTATCTGAGACTGCAGTTTTGTTTGAATCTGTTTCTGTGGAATTTTGATTCGTGTCGCTTGGTTTATGATGCTCTGTATCAGAGTGTGACGTGTCTGGGGTGCTTGTTTCTCTTTTTTCGGCACCGGGCGCTTTCGCTCTTCCTGTCTGGCCCTCTAGTTCAGGTTTGTCGTTATCGTCTTCAGGGTCGGCAGTCTGACCCTCCAGTTCAGGTCTGTCGTTATGATCTTCCGGATTGGTCATATTAGGCTCTTTTATGTTTTTTGTTTTGTATAAAAACCTGTACCGTATTTCGAATCCTGGTTAGTTCACACACCATTTCAATATTTCCTGACCGGATGGATTAACCCTGATCTTGGGCCCAACGTACCACCTGTAGCCGCCACTTTCTGAATGTTTAATATCATCGCTCGGTTTAATAATTAATGCATTTATCTTAGTAGCAAGCTTGAATTCAAAATATAATAAATCCACCCATTTCTCGCTATCCTATTTTATTGAAATAATGAATCCATCTACATCTTGCTACTCTTATTTATTGAAATTTATATATGATGTTATTGTATCATTTATTACAGCGGCAGATGAGTTTGACTGCTTAGCACTAATGTCCACCAGGATAATCCCGTTCGAAACGATCGTCGATCTCGTCCGAATCAACGTGGATGATCACCGGACGACCATGCGGGCACGCCCACGGGTTTTCACAGTCGTCAAGCGCCGATAGCAGGTCGACGACCGACCCGTCAGTTAGCGACGTGTTTCCCGTGATCGACGGGTGGCAAGCCATGTCCGAAAGCAGGTCGTCGGCTATGGCTTCGACCGTGTCTGCCGCCGCGTCTTCGCCACCAACCATGTCGGATAGCACGTCGCGGATCACGGATGCCCCGGCGGCTTCAGCGACAAGCGCGGGAACGGTGGTGACTTCGACCGTGCGGTCGTCGACCCGCTTCGCGTGAAATCCAAAGCGAGCGAGGGCGCCCTGGTAGGTGTCGAAAAGCGCGGCTTCGCTGGCCGTCAGTTCCAGTTCGACCGGGTCGGTCAGTGCCTGGGTCGTGGTGTCGCCTTCGAACCGGTCCCGTAGCCGTTCGTAGTTGATTCGTTCGTCGGCGGCGTGCTGGTCGATCAGGATTAGCCCGTCGTCGGCTTCGGCGATGATGTACGTGTCGTGTAACTGTCCCAAAACCCGAAGGTCAGGGACGGTGTCGAACTCCGTGGTCTCGTGGGCGTCGTCGCCGCTCAACGTTTTCTGTGTTGACGACGAATCGACTGACGAACGTGACGACGGCTGAGAGGATGTATCCAGTGTCCCCGAGTGAGTGGTCGACGATGATTCCGATGAACTCGTTCGAGACGAGTCCGTGCCGTCTGATTTCGACGTGTCTACGTCGCGGGTGACGGTATCCGTTCTATCGGCTTCTGACTTCAATGTGCGGTCTCGCTCCGCCGTCTCGATACTCCCGGTCTCGGATTCGTCGGCATCCTCGGATACGGATGATGGTTCTATTTCCGTTTGTTCGGGCGCGCTTCTCCCGCGGGGCGCAGACGATCGAAGGATACCCTCCTGCCGCAGTGCGTCTTCGACAGCAGTTTGAACTTGCTTCTTGACAGCCTCCTCGTTGGTCCATCGTACCTCCATCTTCCGGGGGTGGACGTTCACGTCCACGGAATCGGCAGGCATGTCGACGAACACGATGGCGAAGGGGTAGCGGTCGGCCGCCAACTGGCCGCCGTAGGCGTCGACGGTCGCCCGCCGGAGGATGGAGGCGGCGACGTAACGGTCGTTGACGTACGTCGAGACGTACGCACGAGTACTCCGGGTGGTCTCGGGGTGGCTCACGAACCCCCGGATCCGATCGATCGGGGCATCGTCAGGTGGTTCGTGATCGATGGAGATCATCGACTCGGCGACCTCGCGGCCGTACGCCGACAGGATTGCGCTCTCGAGGTCACCCTGGCCCGTGGTCGCGAACGTCTCTCGGTCGTCGTGGACCAGGGAGACGGCCACGTCCGGGTTCGCGAGCGCGTAGCGGGAGACGATCCGGTTGACGTGGTCGAACTCCGTGCTCTCGGTCTTGAGGAACTTCCGGCGGGCGGGCGTCTCCCGGAACAGGTCGGTCACGTCTACGGTCGTCCCCTCGGGCCGGCCAGCCGGGGCGACCGCGGTCACCTCGCCGTGGTCGATGGTGAGTTCTGTCGCGCGGTCGCCACCGCGGGGTCTGGTGGTGATCGTCGTCTTCGTGACGGCGCTGATGGCGTGCAAGGCCTCGCCGCGGAATCCGAGGGTGGCCACGCCGGCCTCGAGGTCCTCGACGTCGTCGATCTTGGAGGTGGTGTGTTCCTCGACGGCGCGTTTGACCTCCTCACGGGTCATGCCCTCGCCGTCGTCGGCGACGCGGACCCGATCGGTGCCGCCGGCCTCGACGCCCACGTCGATCCGGGTCGCACCGGCGTCTAGGCTGTTCTCGATCAGTTCCTTTACGACTGAGGCAGGGCGCTCGACGACCTCGCCGGCCGCAATCTTCCGAACCGTGTCGTCGTCGAGGCGGGTGATCGTCATGGCGGTTCTCTTTAACAGGGTAGGAGCTCCATCTTACATGTACCCGAGGTCGCGCAGGCGCTCCATCAGGTCCTCCTTGTCCTGGGCGCGGCCGGCGCGCTCGGTCGTGTTCGCCATGTCCTGGAGCCACGCGGGCTCCTCGGCGGACTTATCGGTCGAGACCTCGCTCCCGAGCGACCGGAAGCCCGCGAAGTACTTCGGCGAGACGGGGACGTCCTCCTTGGTGATGCCCTCCGGCAGGTCCTCGGAGCCCTGCGGGACGTACCCCTCGGGGTAACCCTCCACGGTGTCGGGGACCACGAAGTTCCAGAACGCCTCCCAGACATCGGCCTCGGCGAACTGGAGGATCGGCTGGACCCGGTCGTGGGGTGGGTAGATGTCCGGGTCGTGGCGCGGGCTGAAGAAGGTCTCGTCGGCGCGGGCCTCCTGTTCGTCCCAGCGAACGCCCGAGAGGATGCCGTCGACCTCGTGGGTCTCGATGGCGTCGTTGAGCGCCACTGTTTTGAGGAGGTGGTTGCCGACGTAGGTGTCCAGAAGGAAGGGGAAGGTGTCCTCCTCGTATTCGAGGATGTTCCGGATGTGGTGCTGGTTGTGCTCGGAGAGGTCCGAGACGGGGATGTCGTCGCCCGGCTCTAAACTATTCTCCTCGACGTACTCGCCGACATCCTCGTTGCGCGCCCAGATGACTTCCAGGTCCCACTGCTGGGCCCAGTGGTTCACGAAGTCGATGAGTTCGTCGAAGTGCTGGTAGTGGTCGATGAACACCACTGGGGGAACCTCCAGGTCGAAGCGGTCGGCGACCTCCTTGACGAAATACAGCGTGAGCGTGGAGTCCTTGCCGCCGGTCCACATCACGACGGGGTTCTCATACTGCTGTAGCCCCTCCTTGGTCACCTCGATCGCCTTCTCGATCTTGTGGTTCAGCGAGACGTAGTCCCCGGGGTCTTCGCCTTCTCCGTCGGCATAGTCCACCGACAGGTAGTCGGGAAAATCGGTCATTGTGGCGCGAGATTGGCCGTGACCGGTAAAATCCCTTTTGTTCTCGACCGTGTCGCTCCCGTGACCGGACGGAACGCTCCGAACGCAAAGACGTATATGTAATGTGTTAGGAGTAATACAAATATTCAAAAGGACGAAGCCCACACATTCAGACAGTGACCGTCGCGAGACGTACTGGTGACGGTCAGGCGAACGGGTCGTCCGCCGTCGCCATGCGCGTGATTCCGTCGAGTGCGTCGAAGTC
>JBDGQL010000023.1:0-7889 GCA_042219105.1 Karumarchaeum halophilus (SeqCode)
CAGTAGGGTGGGGTTGTTGACCGACGGACAGAGACGAGATATACTGTCGGACAGAGACATTGATAATCGAACCCCCGGGACGGGGGGCCTTCGAATTATCAATACTTCTGTCCGACAGTATACCAGCCTATTTGTCCGTGGGCAGATTTGAGCAGTCCAATGGCAGAACCACTGATTCTCGTGGGGGTGTTGGTGGCGGTGTTCGTCGGCTACAACATCGGGGGTTCCTCGGCCGGCGTTGCCTTCGGGCCGGCGGTCGGCAGTCGGATCGTCAGAAAGGTCTCCGCTGGAGCGCTGTTTAGCGTGTTCGCGCTGGTCGGGGCGTGGACGGTCGGTCGGAACGTCATCACGACCATGAGTAGTCGGATCGTCGATGCGTCGATGTTCACACCCGAAGCGAGCGTCGGGGTGCTTTTTTTCACCGGGCTCTCGCTCCTGATATCGAACCTCTACGGCGTCCCGGCTTCGACCTCGATGACGGCCGTCGGGGCGATCGTCGGACTCGGGCTGGCGACGGGATCGCTCAACGCCGCGCTGATGTTTACCATCCTGTCGGCATGGATCGTCGCCCCGCTGATCGCCGTCGTCACCGGTGCGTTCATCGGCCGGTACCTGTACCCCTACCTCGACGCCAAATTCGCGTTCGGTCGCCTCACCGACCCGCTGATCGCCATCGATACCGGGGAGAGGCTACCACGGCCGTCGATAGACGAAGACGTGGCGCCCCGAGACGTGGTCGGCTCGGTACTCGTGGTTGCGATCGCCTGCTACATGGGGTTCAGTGCCGGGGCCTCGAACGCCGCGAACGCGGTCGCCCCGCTCGTCGGAAACGGAGCTATCGACGCCGGTCCGGCGGTTCTTCTAGCGGTCGGGGCGATCAGCCTCGGGGGGTTCACGATCGCCCGGCGGACGCTGGCGACGGTTGGCGATGACGTCACCGATCTGCCGATTCTGGCAGCGCTCATCGTCTCGAGCATCGGAGCGACGATCATTACCATCCTCTCGTTGTTCGGGATTCCGGCCAGTCTCGCTGTAAGTACGACCAGTTGCATCATCGGTCTCGGATGGGGCCGAGCGAGTCGTGCGCAGACCCTCGTGGAGATAGCAACACCGACCCCCGGCGACGATCCCGTCCTGACGGCGACGACCGGCGCCCTCACGGCTACCCCTACCGAGGACGCTGCGGACGCCGCCGCGAGTCCGACGGTCGGTGAACTCGCCGAAGGTGAGACGCCCGATCCGGACACACAGCGGGTACCTCCGGAGCGCGTGCCACGGGTCGGCGAGAAAGACGCCGAGGAGTTGTCCGCCGAAAGCCTGTTTGATTCCACGGCGGCGGCTCGCATCGTGGCTCTCTGGGTGGCCACGCCGACAGTTTCGGTCCTGGGTGCATACCTCCTGTTTTCGTTCATTGCGTAGGAGAACACGCCGACCGCCGAGACGGAGTCGGATCTACACGGGGAGGGCGACAGACGTATTCAGGCAAACTGTTCCGTGACGTCCGTCGAGGATACCATGCCCACGTAGTCGTCTCCGTGGACGCTGTCGGTGGTGACGGGAAGATGTTTGAGTTCGAGGCTCGTCATCATCGCCGCCGCCTCCTGAACGCTGACGTCAGGCGGGACGCTCTCTACTGGGGAAGTCATCACGTCGGCGACCCGGCGTTCCGAGAGATCCGCCCCCTCGGCGACGGCGTTGACCACGTCAGTCGTGGTCACGATCGCCGGCGTCCCCGCGATCACGAACAGGGCACTCACGTCGGCCTCGCGCATTGCCCTCGCGGCTTCCTTGAGGGTGGCGTCCGCGCTGACCGTCTCCAGAGGTGACGACATGACGTCCCTCACGGGTGTCGGATTCCTGGATCCCATACGCCACTAAACAACGCGGGGGGTCTTGGATGTTCTCCCGGCACGGCCGGGGACACGACGTTCCCCGGAATGTCGGGCGCTCGCTATTGGGGAACGCGTGGGGAGTTCGGACGAGCGGGCGTACCGAACTGCGATGCCCGTATCTTATACTGTCGGCTGTGACTCGATGGAGATATTCGACACCCCGGGGTGGCGAATTCCTCCACGAACTTACAGCCGACAGTATTACAATCGTTCGGCGA
The DNA here is from genome assembly GCA_042219105.1 of Karumarchaeum halophilus (SeqCode). Classification (GTDB taxonomy): domain Archaea; phylum Halobacteriota; class Halobacteria; order Halobacteriales; family Hikarchaeaceae; genus CAYSJP01. The sequence goes on from JBDGQL010000023.1 coordinate 2,111, forward strand.
CGTCCTCCGCGAAGTACGTGAGAATCAGGTCCGCGCCGGCACGCTTGATCGAGAGCAGGGATTCGCGGGCGACCGCCTCCAGGTCGAGCCACCCCTTTTGGGCGGCGGCGTGCAGCATCGCGTACTCCCCAGAGACATTGTAGGCGGCCACCGGGCGGTCGAACGACCCCCGGACCTGGCTCACGATATCGAGGTACGGCAGGGCAGGTTTCACCATCAGGACGTCCGCACCCTGTTCGACGTCCAGGGTGACCTCCCGCGTCGCCTCGCGGGCGTTCGCGGGGTCCATCTGGTAGTGTCTGCGGTCCCCGAAGGCCGGTGCGCCGTCGGCAGCGTCCCGGAAGGGCCCATAAAAAGCCGACTCGTACTTCGCGGCGTAGCTCATGATCGGGACGTCGGCGTGGCCGGCGTCGTCCAGCCCCGTCCGGATCGCACCGACCATGCCGTCGATCATCCCCGAGGGTGCGATCATGTCCGCGCCCGCGTTCGCGTGAGAGACTGCCGTTCGCCGGAGGTTTTCGAGGGTGGCGTCGTTGTCGACGGTGAGACTTGAGTCGTCCGCCGCGCTCGCGTCGGTGTCCGCCGCGCTCTCGTCGGCGTCCGTCGCGCTCGCGTCGGTGTCCGCGCGCGTCCCCTCGATGGCTCGCGCGTCGTCTTCGAGCACGCCACAGTGACCGTGGGTCGTGTACTCACAGAAACAGACGTCGGTGATGACGTAGGCGTCGGTGTCGGCGGAGATTCGGCGGGTGGCCTCCTGGATCACGCCGTCCTCGGCCCAGGCGCGCGAGCCAGTCTCGTCCTTTGAGGCGGGAACACCAAACAGGATGACGGCCTCGACGCCCGTCTCGCGGATTTCCTCGACGCGTGCGACCGCTTCGTCGATCGGGACGCGCTCGTGGCCGGGCATCGACTCGATGGGGCGGCGCTCCTCGGCGGTGGCATCGACGAACACCGGCGCGATGAAGTCCCGGGGTGAGAGGGTCGTCTCGGAGACGAGTTCCCTGATGCCGTCGCCCCGGAGCCGCCGGGGTCGGTGCGTGAGGTCCATACCGGGCGTTCGGCAGCGACGACGAAAGGTTGTCGGTGCGCCCCCCGGCGCCGAATTCCTCCACGAACGTACAGCCGACAGTATCACCGAAACCGGGCGGTAGCGGAAGACATTTGCCCGGCACGCCGGTACCCTCGGTTCGAATGGCCGAAACGTCTCCCCGTGCGGACTCTCGCCTGCGCGTGTTCCTCGCGGATTACGGCCTCCTCGTCGTCGCGGGATCGTTTCTGCTTCTGGCAGTCGCGGGTGTCGCCTTGTTTCTGGTCGGCGACGAGGAGTTCGCCCGCGGACTCATACAGGACTACGGCCTGCTCGCCCTGGTGTTCATCTTCGTCCTCGAGGGGGCGATGTTGCTGTACTTCGCGCCCAGCGAGGCGCTCGTCCCGGCAGCCATCGGGCTGCTGGCGACGACGGAGGGCGGGTACCACTGGCCGATCGTCGCCGCGATCATGGTCGTCGCCGTGGCCGGGGCGACCCTCGGCCAGACCGCGCTGTTCCTGCTCGCGAAGCGGGCCGGCCGGGAGTGGCTCCTCGAGAAGCCCTGGTTCCGGATCGAGGAATCGAAGCTCGATCGGTTCGACAGATGGTTCAAGCGTTGGGGCCGGCCGGCAATCCCGGTCAGCAACGCCCTGCTGTTCACCCGGGGGATGCTCACCGTCCCCGCCGGCATCGCCGAGGTGGAGGTCCGGGAGTTCGCCGTCCTCTCGGCGCTCGGGACGCTCGTCTTCGAGTCCTGGCTCGCGATCACCTTCCACTTCGCCAGCGAGTCGGGGGCGCTCGATGCGCTGTTCGATCTGCTCCCGGTCTGATGGACCGTTTCGTCGATCAGAACGCCGCGCTCGCCGCCAGCGCGATGGCCACGACGGTGAGAGCGTAATCCCGAGCGCGAAAGGAGAGGGGGGGAAGTGTCGGGTTCCACGAAAAGGCCCGCGCCCGGAGCGCGAGCGCGAGGCGGTCTGCCCGCTCCAGGGCTCGCCGGAGCCCCCCGACCGCGACGACCTGCAGACGCTCATCGAGGCGGCGACGATCGCCGAGGCGAGCACGCATCGCCTCTCGGGCGCGCTCGAAATCCGCCCGCAGGACGGGGAGAAAGCGGGCGACGAGAGCGACGCCGACGCCGAGAAACTGGCCGGCTTTCCCGGGGATCGTCCGCTGGATCGCGGCCCGCGTCTCCCGGACCGGCGTCGTCCGGACGTACGCGGCGCTGACGAGCAAGACGAGTCCGATCCGGTAGCCGGCGAGCAGGGGCGGCCACGCCGCCGCGGTCGAGAACCACGGCGGGCCGAGGCGGACTCCCTCGAACAGCGGCGCGACGGCGAGGAGAGCGATCGGGAGGCGAAGCGCCCACAGCGTCGGAAAAAGCGGCGTCCGGGTGGCGGCCACGACGACCAGTGCGAGAAGTGACAGTCCGGCGAGCCACGGCGGCGTGGGGTGGGCGAATGCGGTCGCCGCAAACCCCAGCTGGAAGGCGAGCTTCGACCGCGGATCGAGGCGGTGGACGACCGTCTCCCCCGGCTCGTAGGTCAGCACGGCGGTCGAACACCCAGGACGGGGAGCCGGTCGAGCGCCTCAGCTGGCGGGCGATCGAGCGCGACCCGTCCGTCCTCCAGGACCACGACGCGGTCCGCGGGCTCGAACACGTCACGAAGGTCGTGGGTGACGACGACGATTCCGGTCCCGGCCTCGTGCAGGGAGATGAGGCGTTCCACCAGCGCGTCCCGCGCCGGAGCATCGAGGCCGGAGAGGGGTTCGTCCAGCACGAGATGGTCGGGCTCCATCGCGAGCGCGCCGGCGATTGCGACCCGGGCCTGCTCGCCGCCGGAGAGCCGGTCGATCCGCGCGTCCTCGCGGTCGGCCATCCGGACCGCCTCCAGCGCTGACCGGACGCGGCGGTCGATCTTCTCCCGGGAGAGCCCGAGGTTCTCGGGGCCGAAGGCCACGTCGGCGGCGACGGTAGGGGCGACGAAACAGTCTCGCGGGGTCTGGAACACCATCCCGACCGCCGCCCGGGCGGCGACGGGATCCTCCGCAACCGGCGTCCCGTCCACCAGCACCGTTCCCGAATCCGGCTCCAGAAGCCCGTTGAACATCCGGACGAGCGTCGTCTTGCCGGCGCCGTTTTCGCCCGCGAGCAGGAGAAAGGACCCGTCTCCGATCGACAGCGAGACGGAGTCGAGTGCCGGGGGATCATCCCCCGCGTAGCGGTGTGTCAGGTCGCGGATCTCGATCATGCTATCTGGGGGTGACGGTCACGCGGCCCTGACCACGTCGGAGCGGACGATTCCGACGGCAGCGGCGATCTTGAACGCCTCCCACGGGACGAACGGCACGGCGAACGTCTCGACCGCCGCGATGGGTCCGACTCCGAGGGTCGCCATCCCGCCGAGGACCCCGCCCGCGTAGATGATCATGGTTGCGACGAGCATCCCGGTGACCAGGCGCGGGAGGGTGGAAGCGCTCGGGTCAGACGGTTCGATGCCGCCATGGACGATTACGCCGAGGGCAACGACCGCGACCGGGAACGCCCAGATGTACCCGCCGGTGCTCCCCACCAGGACGCCGACGCCGGCGGTTCCGCCAGCGAACACAGGTGCACCGGCAGCGCCCGCGACGATGTACAACACGAGCGACGCGCCGCCCCAGGCGGGGCCCAGGAAGATCCCAGCCAGAAAGACGGCGAGGACCTGGAGCGAAACCGGGAGGGTCGGTGCGAGGGGGTTCGGGAAGGTGACGTAGGCACCGGCTCCAACGAGCGCCGCGAACAGTGCCGCCCGCGCAAGGTTTCCGGCTGCCTCCTCGCCAACCAGGTCGACGTCATCCGTTTCGACGCTCACGTCCGACCCTCCCCTTCCGGACCTGTGATTCGTGAGGTCAGTGTCGGATACATATAGCCGGTACGACGCGTCAACCTGACTTAGTAGTTCGGTTGACGCGACAGGGGCGACTCCGGGGACGGGGTTCAAGACCGGCGGTGGTGTATCGACGAGCATGAACGACACACAGCGGGCCGTCCTGGCAGCGATCGAGGAGAGTCCCACGCCGGGCCCGGAGATCGCCGAGGGACTCGGAGTAACTCGGGCGGCCGTCTGGAAGGCGGTCGAGGAACTCAGGGAGGCGGGCTTTGTCATCGGATCCGGCGAGGACGGGTACGTGCTTACCGAGGTCCCCGAGTACGGCGCGGGCGCGGTGGAGTTCAGGACGGAGAGGGCGTTCGCCGTCGAGCACCACGAGTCGCTCCGGAGCACGAACGCCCGGGCGCGTGACCTCGCTCGCCGGGGACGGTTCGGTCGAGAGGACACCCCGGGCGTGGTCGTCCTGTCGGACGAGCAGACCGGCGGGCGCGGACGCCTGGACCGCCAGTGGACATCGCCGGCGGGAGGCGTGTGGATGAGCGTTCTGATGCGGCCTGATCTGCCGCCGGCACGGGCGCCGCTTCTCACGCTCGCTGCGGCGGTCGCGACTGCCCGGGCCGCGGACGGCGTCGGGACCGGGAGTACCAGTACCGGCACGGACGGGACAGAGACGTCTGTCGGCCTCAAGTGGCCGAACGACGTGCTCGCGGTCGATGGAGCGGGTAGAGAGCGAAAACTCGCCGGGATTCTCACCGAGATGGAAGGTGAGACCGACGCGGTGTCCTGGGTCGTCGTCGGGATCGGCCTGAACGCGAACGTCGATGTCGCGGAACTGCCGGACGGTGCGAGCAGTCTCCGGGAACTCCGCGGGGACGTGGACCGCGGACGGCTGGTCGGGTCGCTCCTGACGGAGTTCGACCGACTCCGGTCGTCGCCGGAGAAGATCCTGTCGGCGTGGCGGGACCGGTCGCTGACGCTCGGCCGGCAGGTCCGGGTCGAAACCGGCGAGGAGGCGGTGATCGGCGAGGCCGTCGGGATCGACCCACCCGGCGCGCTCCTCGTCGATACCGGGAACGAGACCGTCCGGGTCCACGCCGGAGACTGTGAGCATCTCCGGTTGAAGCGGGCTGGTCGCTCCCGTGAGACCACCTGACCGACGGATTTTTTCATCGCAAGCCCGTGTGACTGTCCGCATGGACGAGAAGACCGAGGAACTCCGGGAGGTCTTCCTTGACGTGGCCGACGAAGAGACGGTCACCGAGCGCCAGGAGGATCCTCGGGGGTCGATCGCAGTCGACGACGACGACATCGAGGATCGCCTCCGGTCGACGATCACGAGGATGGAGGACCGGTACGACGTGGCCCCGGAGTTCTCCCGCGGGGAGCTGGTCGAACTCGTTCGGCTGTTCTACGAGGGAGCGGACGACGCTGAGATTGCCCGGGAACTCGGCGGCGTCGACGCCGACGCCGTGAGCCGGGCCAGACTCGATCTGCATCTCGTGACGGCCGAGGATCGAGAGGGTCCGATCGATTTCGACGAACTCCGCGACCGCCTCGACGCGGGTCGCTCGCTCGGGGAGATAACTGACGACATCGACGCGACCGAGTCGGCCCTGGAGCGCTGGAAACGGGTCGCCGAGGTCGAGGAGGAACGCAGGCTGGTCGGGGACCGGTTCCGGCTGGAGTTCGAACGCCTCCTCGGTGAAGAAGCACTCACCGGACGGCTCACGGAGGGGATCACCGAGGACGGACTCGAGGACGCGACCGAGGGGATCGAAACGAACGTATCGTTCTGATATACTGTCGGACAGAAGTATTGATAATTCGAAGGCCCCCCGTCTCGGGGGTTCGATTATCAATGTCTCTGTCCGACAGTATA
>JBDGQL010000066.1:0-7830 GCA_042219105.1 Karumarchaeum halophilus (SeqCode)
CGCCGGGTACGGTGGAGGCTAATTCTATCAACAGTTCTGTCGACCCGTATATAGGACCCCGAGTCCAGGGAGGTTTCTCCGGGGCTTTATAAACTTAGAACATGACAGCTTTTATCGAAACATGCCCAGGCTCACAGGCGGTGAAATGATCGCCAAATATCTCGAAAAGGAAGGCGTCGAGTATCTCGTCGGTATCCCTGGCCACGGATCGACGAACATTCTGGATCCATTCAACGACTCAACGGTGGAGGTGATCCAGCCACGACATGAACAGGGTGCAGCCCATCTTGCGGACGGGTACGCCCGTGCCAGCGGTGACCCGATGGCCGTGTTCACGTCCATCGGTCCGGGGGCGACGAACACCGTGACGGGGGTCGCGACGGCCTACGTCGACTCGATCCCGATGGTCGTGTTCACGGGTGCCCCCCAGACCCACGAGTACGGGCAAGGCATCCTCCAGGAGATCGAACGCCAGAACCCCGGCGATTTCCCGCGGGTGATGGAGCCGATCACCAAACAGAGCTTCGTCGCTCGAGACGTCGAGCAACTACCGCGGATACTACGCCGGGCGTTCCAGATCGTCCGCTCGGGACGACCAGGACCGGTCCACGTGGACGTTCCGATGGATGTCCAGGCGGCTGCGGCGGACGTCGAACTCCCCGAACCGACCGAGCATCGGGCCCACAGCCGGCCAGGCGGCGATCCCGAGACGGTCGGTGAGGCCGCCGACCTCCTCGCGACTGCGGATCGCCCGGTGATCGTTCCGGGCGGCGGGACGATGCTCGCAGAAGCCTGGGACGAGGTTCGCGAGCTTGCCGAGTACCTACAGGTACCGGTCATCCCCACGTTCCAGGGCAAGGGAATCATCCCCGAGGATCACGAGCTTTTCGTCGGCAACGCTGGCTGGATCGGCTCGACAGCTGGCAACGAACTCGCGACCAGTGCCGACGTCGTTCTGGCGATCGGCTGCCGGTTCTCGGACCTCCACACCTCCTCCTTCGAACAAGGCGTGAGCTTCGAGATCCCGCCGAGCCAACTGATCCACGTCGACATCGACGGGGAGGAGATCGGAAAGAACTACCCCGTGACGGTCGGCATTGAGGGCGACGCAAAGGTCGTCACGGGCCAGATTCACGACGCCGTCGCCGACAAGATCGATCCCATCGGAACCGAGGACAACGAGTACTACGAGGAAATCCAGACGCTGTGGGCTGAGTGGCAGGAGAAGATACAGGATCGGCACACGGACGAGGTGCCAATGAGTATCTCTCGCGTCCTTGCGGGACTCCGGGACGTCCTGCCGCGGGAGGGGATGGTCGTTTCGAGCGCCGGGCAGCCCCAGGAGACGACCAATCCCGAGTTTCCAGTCTACGAGCCCCGGACGAACATCTCCTGTAGCGGGTTCTCGACGATGGGCTTTGGCGTCCCCGCCGCCATCGGCGCCAAACTCGCTCGGCCGGACCGGCCCGTGGTTGCCGTCGAGGGCGACGGGAGCTTTCTCATGACTAACCACGAGGTCGCCTGCGCCGTCGAACACGAGGTCGACGTCAACTACCTGATTCTCAACAATCACGGCTGGAAGTCGATCAGAAACCTTCAGGTGGACAAGTACGGCGACGACCGCGTGTTGAACACCGAGTTCGACCCGGACACCGATGTCGACTACATGTCAATTGCCGACGCGTTCAACGTCGACTTCGCAGAGCGGGTGATCGAGCCGGGCAACCTCGCGGAGGTGTTAGAACAGGCCCTCGCAACGGACGGTCCGGCAATCGTCGAGGCGATGGTCGAACCCGACAACACCGACTCCGGAGCGATCATCACCGGGGAGTGGGACCTCGCTGACCCCGAGACGTAGTTCTGTCGACCCGTATCAGGAATACCAGCGCTTGATTTCGACGGTTTTCTCGGTGTAGAAGTGGACGGCGTCCTCGCCCTGGGCGTGGGTGTCGCCAAAGAAGGAGTCCTTCCGGCCGCCGAAGTGGAAGAACCCCATGGGTGCGCAGACCCCGACGTTGATCCCGATGTTACCCGCGTCAACCTCGTACCGGTACTTGCGGGCCTCGCCACCGTTTTCCGTGAAGATCGAAGAGGCGTTCCCGTACTCCGTCGAGTTGACCATCGCGATGGCCTCATCGAGGTCCTCGGCCTCGGCGAGACACAACACCGGCCCGAAAATTTCCTTCTGAGCGATCTCCATATCGGCAGTGACACCCTCCAGCACAGTCGGTCCCATGAAGTTCCCCCGGGGATAGTCGGGATGCTCGTAGTCGCGGCCGTCCAGAAGCAGATCAGCTCCCTCGGTGAGCGCAGCTTCGATCAACTGTAGGACGTGCTCGTAGGAGGATTCGGTGATCAGTGGTCCGACGTCCGTGTCTTCGTCGAGACCGATTCCGACGGTGAGTTCCTCCGTGGCTTCGAGCAACCGCTCACGCGCAGTCTCATAGACGTCGCCTACACCGACGACGACATCGTTGGCTAGACAGCGCTGTCCGGCGTTGCCGTAAACGGAGCCGATGATAGTGGGAACGGAGTCTTCCAGTTCAGCGTTGTCAGTTATGACAACGTAGTTTTTTGCGCCACCCTGGGCCTGGACCCGTTTGCCGTGCTCGGCAGCTGTCTCGTACACGTGCTTCGCCACGGGCGTACTTCCGACGAACGAAACACCGACGACAGCCTCGTGTTCGAGGATGGAGTTGACCGTATTGGGGCCACCGTTGACGAGATTTACGACGCCGTCGGGGAACTCGACCGCCTCGATTGCCTCATACAGCAGCTGGGAGCTCAGCGGCACTCGCTCGCTGGGCTTGAGCACGAACGTGTTGCCCGTCGCGACGGCGTACGGCAAGAACCACAGCGGGATCATCGCCGGGAAATTAAATGGCGTTATCGCGGCAAATACGCCAAGTGGCTGGCGGACGGCGGATTCGTCAATCTCCCCTGTGACGTCCTCGACGAGCCCCGAGCCTTCCCGCAGCATGTTGGGGATCCCAGTTGCGACCTCTACGTTCTCGATGCCCCGGCGAATCTCACCGCGGGCCTCCGGGAGCGTCTTTCCGTGTTCACGGGACAGGGCCCGCGCGATCTCCTCCTGGCGCTCATTCAGTTCCCGCTTTAACTCGAAGAGATACTGGATCCGCTCCCCCGGGGGCGTCCGTCGCCACTCCTCATACGCCTCATCTGCGATCTCGATGGTGTCCGAGACATCTTCCGTTGTCGAATAGCGGACTGTACGTAGTTCCTCCCCGGTAGCCGGGTCGATTACCGGATGTTCGTCTCCCTTTGCCTGTATCCACTCGCCGTTTACGTAGTTGGCGACATCGGGGAGGTCGGAGAGTTCTACAGTTGAACGTCTTGACTGAACCATATGCACCGTAGCAGACCAGAGCTACGTAGATGTTACGCTCATATACTGTCGGACAGAAGTATTGATAATTCGAAGGCCCCCCCGTCCTGGGGGTTCGATTATCAATGTCTCTGTCCGACAGTATACGGGTCGACAGAACTGTTGGTAGAATTCGCCTCCACCGTACCCGGCGAATATCTATCAGGACTTCTGTCGACCCGTATATACTGTCGGTCACGACTCGATGGAGATACTCGACACCCCGAGGCGGCGAATTCCTCCACGAACTCCCCAAATTTACCGAGGACTCGGCGGCTCCGGGTAGACGAGCCGGGCGCGGTGGTCCTCCCACGTCCCCGGCAGGCCCAGCGCCACCCGGGCGTACTCGGGGTCGTTGTAGGCACTCGCGGCCCGCAAGTACAGCGACACGGCGCTCGCGACCGGAAACGGGAGGAGGTCATCTCCCTCGGTGTCCCACGCGCGGTCATCGAGTTCCCGGCCGAGCCAGTCGAGCGCGAGGCGGATCGACCCGCCGTAGCGTTTCTCGAAGGTCCACAGGTCGGCGTCGACGCTCTCGTAGAGCCGCGCCAGCGTCGTCAGCCCCCGCAGGTTGAACACCGAGTAGGCGTGTGGCCGCGTCCGGGAGAGTTCCTCGGGCTGGCGGCCGTCCTCCTCGATCTGGGCCGCGACGTGGCGCTCGCCGACGTGGGTCGTCCGCGCGAGACACCGCGCCGTCTCCTCACGGCCCACGAACTCCGCCAGCCCGAGCGTCTGTGCGTCGTACCACGTGCCGTGATTGTTTGGGTGTGCGGACTCGTCGCGGCCGTTATCGCTCTCGAACAGCCACTCCAGGAACGACTCGAACCACTCCCTGAGCGCGCCGTACTCCTCGGCGGAGATTCCCTGCATCGCCCGGACGAGTTCGATCGCATCACACAGGACGGGAAACCTGTGGGTGTCGATGATTCCGATCCCGCGGCCCTCGGTGCGGCTCGGAATTCGCTGGGCGTACCGCAGGTTAGGGTTCATCAGTGTTTCCGGATCGAGGAACCAGGTCCGGAGGAGCGTTCCGGTACGATCCGCATACGCCGACTCCTCGAGAACGTATCCCGCCAGGCTGAGCGTCTCGACGGCGTCCAGCATCCCGGTCAGTTCCGGCTTGTCGAGGTCATCGACCTCCGGGTTGCGCTCCCCGTCCCGGCGCACGTACGGCAACCCGTCATCGGTGTCCGGGTTCGGCCACCAGTATGGCCCCTGGCTGAGGTAGTCGTGTTCGTCCCCGCTCGGCGGGATTGCCCCGGCGTGACGGACGCTGAACGGCCCCGCGTCTATCGCGTCGTCTGCCTCTGTCGCGAGTCGGTCCCGGGCGGCCTCGACTTGCGCCCCCTCGCGGGCCGAACGGATCGCGTCCGCGTGCCACACGCGCGTCGTCCATGAGGATCCCGGCACGGTCAGACCACGCCCCCCCGGGTTCTGTTGTCATAGCGTCGGTCGCAGGTCATCTCCGGATCGACTGCCGGCCGAAATCCGCGTTCTCGCTCCGTCACAGTAGTTCCTCAGCTCCGTCACTCATAAACGTGGTCCTACACCCGGGCACGGGCGGGGTACCATGCGGATCGATTGGTTCCCGCCAGGACGATGTCTCCCGGTCAATCGAGGGTCGGTCATGGTGACTGGCTCGTATACGGGTCGACAGAAGTCCTGATAGATATTCGCCGGGTACGGTGGGTACGGTGGAGGCCAATTCTATCAACAGTTCTGTCGACCCGTATATCCTGGCGTGTATCGGAACCAATCGACGAACGGGACGCTGGGTGTCCGGAGACTAGTCAGATTTTAATAACTGCGCGCCGACCGGTAACGCATGCCGACCGAGTTGCGAGTCTGTAGTTTCAACATCCGGCGTGACTGGGGCGACGACGGGACGGACAACTGGATGTTCCGCCAGCGGCTCGTCATCGACACGATCGAGGAGATCGACCCCGACGTGATCGGGCTCCAGGAGGCGCTGCCCAACCAGTACAGCTACATCCGCGACCAGCTAAACGCGTTCGACTGGTACGGGGTCCCCCGTCAGGGGAACAAGGAGGGGGAACTGGTCCCGGTCGGGTGGCGCGCCGACCGGTTCGACGCCCGCAAGTGCGAGACGCGCTGGTCCTCGGAGACCCCGATGCGGCCGAGCACGAGCTGGAACGCAAACTGGACGCGCCTGGTGACGAACGTCCAGTTGCTTGACTGGGAGGATAGGGGCACCGAGATCAGCCTCTGGAACAACCACTTCGACACCGGAGAGACCCGGCGGCGAGTCAAGAGCGCGGAGCAGTTGCGGGAGTGGGTAGGCGACAGCCGGCCGTGTGTCGTGATGGGCGATTTCAACACGGAGGTCGACGGGGAACCGATCCGGACGCTGATCGGGGACAGTCACCTCCAGGACGCACGCGCTCTCGCGGACGAGCGCGTCGGCCCGCTAGCCACGTTCCACGATTTCGAGGGCATCCACGACGAAAGCATCGACCACGTCTTCGTGAGTCCGAACGTCGGCGTCACCCGGTTCGAGACCGTCACGAACGCCGAGGAGGGCAAGTACCCGTCGGACCATTTCCCGGTCGTTGCGGACCTCACGTTCGATACGTGAGCCTGTCGAACGCGTGACAGCACGGCGTACGCAAATCACGCCCGGGAGTAGAGGCGGTGCGCGAGGGACAACACAACAGTATAGTACGCGGCGGGTTATCGTGGCCTCGATGCCATCGCAACCGAACGTCCTGTTCGTCTTCCCCGATCAGCAACGCGGCGGCTGGGTCGGGTACTCGGATCCGCCGGTCCGAACGCCCACTCTCGACTCGCTTCTGGACGACGGCGTCGCGTTCGACAACGCGGTCACGCCCTCCCCGGTCTGTGGCCCCGCTCGCTCGTGTCTGGCCCAGGGCATGGAGTTCGACCGCACCTACGTCAAGGACCACCACCGGGTGGACTACCCGCTCGCTGCACCCACGTTCTACGAACGCCTGCGCGACGACGCGGGATACCACACTATCGGCACCGGCAAGTTCGATCTTCAGAAGTACTCCGCGGACCGCGGGACCGGGATCGACGGGAAGAACTACTGCGATGAAAACGGGTTCGTCGACTGGGTGAACGTCTCCGAGATGCTGAACCACGGCTTCGACGAGCCGGTGGATCCCTACCAGCAGTACCTCATCAAAGAGGGCTACGACGGCATTTTCCAGGAGGAGTACCCCCGGAGCGTCTACGACGCGCACCCGACGACACTCCCCGAGGAGGCCTACCAGGACAACTGGATCGGTCGCCGGACCGAGCAGTTGCTTCGCGAGGCGCCCGAGGACAAGCCGTGGTTCTGCCAGGTCAACTTCGTGAAACCCCACAACCCCTGGGACGTCACCGAGGAGATGCACACCTGGTACCGCGACCCCGACGTCGCGTTTCCCGACCCGGTCGATCCCGACGGCGAAATATCGCTGGCGCAACACCAGGAGATCCGCCGGAACTACGCCGCGATGATCGAAAACGTCGACCGCTGGGTCGGGCGGCTGCTCGACGTGGTCGAGGAACGCGGCGAACGCGAGAACACCATCGTCGTCTACGCGAGCGATCACGGCGAGATGCTCGGCGACCACGGGATGTGGTACAAACGCTCGCCGTACCGGGGGTCGGTGAACGTTCCCCTCCTGATCTCGGGCCCCGGCGTCGAGAACCGGGGCGTCGTCGAGGATCCGGCGACGACGCTCGACCTGCACGCGACGTTCCGGGACTACGCCGGCATCCACACCGGCGAGAACGACAGCCAAACGATGCGACCGTACCTCGAAGGAGAGACCGACGACCACCGCGATGTCGTCACCTCGGGAGTCTACCACTGGCGGCTGGCCTTCGACGGCCGCCACAAACTGGTCCGCGGATTCGATCCCTCGCTGAACTACGGGCTGGAACGGGACGACGTCGACGTCTGGGACGAGACGAAACTCCACACTGCCCTCCGGGAGCGGGATCCACTGCTTTTCGACCACGACGCTGACCCCGACGAACTTCGGAATCTATCCGGGGATCACCCGGACGTTCTCGGCCGACTGGACGAGGCCATATACACCCGGACGTGATTTGGTTAAGCCGTGCCGTCACAAACCTGGAGCATCACGAGCCGAACGCGTTGATCTGGTGTCGTGGCGCGTATACGGGTCGACAGAAGTCCTGATAGATATTCGCCGGGTACGGTGGAGGCTAATTCTATCAACAGTTCTGTCGACCCGTATATGGCGGTGCACGGCTCGCCGGCGGAGCTTCCTCGGACCTCTCCGCGGAGGTCGCCCGCGCCTTCCGGGACACGCTCGAAGTAAGCGTGTCCCTGGTGCACGTCGTGGACCCGGACGAGGAGAAATCCGGACGCGAGTTCCTGCGGGACTGGGCGGACGGTCATAATGTCTGTTGTAGTCTCTTACCGGTGCTCGCCGCCACCGGGGGTGGCG
>JBDGQL010000225.1:0-7828 GCA_042219105.1 Karumarchaeum halophilus (SeqCode)
TATTCGCCGGGTACGGTGGAGGCTAATTCTATCAACAGTTCTATCGACCCGTATAGTCGTCGAACGTCGACGCCGGGTCGTCGGTCACCACGTCCGGATCGTACAGGGGCGTGTCCGCATCCACGACCGTCCCGTCGGACAGCATGTAGCAGTTCCCCGACGCCGAGGGCGTCTCGGCGTCGAGGGCGTGTTCCTCCCATAGTCGTTCGTCGTTCTCCCGCTCCCGTTCGGCCGCGTCGAAGTCGATCGTCTCGTCCACGTACTCGCGGAGGCGCTCCAGAGCGTCCTCGTCGGCGCCCGTCGCGTCGGGACTGAGGTCCGTCACCTCCAGTGGATCGGCAGCGAGGTCGAACAACAGGTCGGGGGCGTCGCGGAACTGGATATGCTTGTAATCGCCGTCACGGACCATCCGGAACTCCGTGCCGGCTCCCCATCGCGGAACGAGATTGTCACAGACGACCGGTCCGCGGTTCGGTTCCGCCCCGGTCTCGACGGCGACCGACAGGTCTTCTCCGTCGAGGTCAGCGGGTGCGTCGACGTCCGCTAACCCACACAGCGTCGGAAACAGGTCAGCCAGACTGACCGGCGTCTCGATCGTCGCCCCGTCGGCGTCCCCGCGGCGGTGTGCCGGCGTCTGGATGAAAAACGGGACGCGAGTCGCTGCCTCGTGCCAGGTGTGTTTCCACCAGACGCCGTGTTCGCCGGCCAACTCGCCGTGGTCCGAGACGTACACGACGACCGTGTTTTCGAGCAGGCCGTCGCGGTCGAGCGTAGCGAGAAACTCGCCGACGATGTCGTCGAAAAAGTCCACACAGGCGAAGTACGCTGCCCGGGCACGCTGTCGTTCTTTCCCGTCGATCTCCGCTGTCCGGAATCCGTCGACCGCTCCCTCGGTCAGCGGGTGGTCCGCAGCGTCGCCTTCGCGACCGACTTTCGGGTCGGTCAGCACGTCCGTCGGCTCGTCGACCTCGACGTCCCAGTACCGCTCGACGTACCGACGGGGGGCGGTCAGCGGGAAGTGTGGTCGAGAGAACGACGACCACAGCAACCACGGGTCGTCCTCGCGGGCTTCGTGTTCGCGGAGCCACGACAGGGATTCACGCATCGTGGCGTACTCCTGGAGGTGTGCCTCCGGGACTTCGGTCACGCCAGCGTCCCGCGTCCGGTCGCGCATGTCGAGTCCCCCGACACGGTGCAGCGGTTCCCACTGGTGGCCCGTGCCACCGGTCAGGTCGCCGTACGGTCGGTCGTCGAACCCGACGAACTGCCGGTCGCCACCGAGGTGCATCTTGCCGACGAGACAGGTGTCGTACCCGGCGTTTCCGAACGCCCCGGGGATCGTCGGCAGCTCCGGCGGCAGGACGTGGTCGTTACCCCACGCGTTGCACGCCCGGACCTCGCGGCCGGTGAGACAGCAGAGCCGCGACGGCGTACACAGCGGCATCTGACAGTAGGTCCTGTCGAAGTTCGTCCCGCTGGCCGCGAGGTCGTCGAACGTCGGGGTTTCGACTGGTTCACCGCGCTGGTCGTCACACCGGCCGAAACACCGGAAACTGTGCTCGTCGCTCTGGATTACGAGAACGTTCGGTTGACTGTCCGACATGCACCACTGTGTGATTCAGCGGGTAGTAAAACCTGCCGATCAGGTCACTCGAAGGACCCGTATCCGTCGACGTCCTGCCCCGAAAAGGCGCCGTCGATCTCGCTTCGCTCGAAGTACTCGCCCGGGGGACCGGCGGAGACCGGAACGGTGATCGACCCCGGATACTCCAGTGGCGTCATCTCCGCGTCCATCGTCCCGCCCTCGATACTGTAGTCGTAGTCCGGTGCGTCGGGTCCGGGAGCCATGCTCACGCCGAACACGACGACTCCCCGGTCGACGTCGGAGAGGTCGACGGTGCGCTCCTCGCCGTCGAACAGCACCGCGTCGACCCACCGTCCGCTGTCGATCCAGTCCGAATCCGTACCGTACCCCGTCGTCACGTGTGATTCCTCGTCGTCGAACTCCACGTGGAGGATGTCCACTTCGACGGTCATCCCGCCGGCGTCGAACCGATAGGTGTCCCCGTCGTTCTCGACCTCGCCAGCCCGCGTCTCGGTATCGCCCGCCACCTCGAACCGGACCCGGAGCGACCCCAGGTCGATCCGTTCGCCATCGGTGAGCCGCCTCGTGTCCGTGAGAAAGCTGACCGCACCGAGGACGTGGTTCTCGTACTGTGACAGCGTGGCCGCCGCGGAACTGAAGTCGTACCCCCCGTGGCGGTCGGAGAGACACCGCATCCGGAAGCGGTAGGGCTCCTCCGGAGACCCCCAGTAGCCCAGGAGTGATCTGCGCTGGTTCCAGCAGTCCATCCGCGTGAACGACCCCAGCGTGAACCGGTCGGTGAAGTAGGTTCGTGCTTCGACCGGCGACGCGAACTGACTGAAGGGGACCGCCGTGTCCTCGTTTTGATACTCTCTGTTCCCACGGAAGAACTGGTTCCGGTAAAACGCTGGCTCCTCGGTGGGCCCGAAGTTCCCGAAGTACTTTTTGGGGCAATCGAGGATCACTTTGGGCATCCCCGTGCCGCCGTCCATCTCTTCGAGAGCAGTGATCCCGTATCGGCCGTCCGTCCCGATCCCGATTATCGACCCGATCGTCCCGCCCTGAAAGTCGTCGTAGGTCCGGATGTGAGGCCCGGAGAGTTGGCCGGTCTCGGGGTGGTAGTACCGCGAGAGGGAGCGCCAGATTCGGTCGTTCAGGACTCGGGCCAGCGACCGGTCGGCGTCGCTGTCGAAGTGCGCAAGCATTCGTCCAACGTCGTACAGAGAGACCCGGGTGTACGTCGGACTGTTGTACTCGGTGACGTCGTCGTGATACCGTGTGTACCCGACGGCCTCGCGGAGTTTCTCCCGACCGTACGACAGCAGCTCGTCGTCTTCGAGCAGCTCGCCCGCCTTCACCGCCACGAACGCGCTCATGAGGCTGATGTTGGTGTAGTCCGGGCCCATGTTACGCCGGACGATCAGGTCCGTCGCTCGATACAAGGAGTCGCGCACCCGTTCTCGCAGGTCTTCCGGAAGTCGCTCGCCGTGGTCCGAGAGCAACACTGCCAGCTTCCGACCCAGAAACGCCGACCAGTTGTAATCCACCGTCACCATCTCCTCAAGTGGAACCTCGACGTACCACGGCCAGCAGCCGTAGTAGTCCGCATCCCGGTCGGTCGACTGCGCATCGATAACCGCATCGATAACTCGAAACGCCCGGTCGTAGTACTCCCTGTCACCGCTGTCGAGCAGTGTGAGCGCGTATCCGAGCGACGCCCGTGTCGGGTGGACCAGATCACCTTCGGGGAAATCGTTGAATCCTACCGGTCCGTGCCGATGGAACTCCTCGCCGACAAGGTCGACCTCGGGGTCGTAGCCCTCGTCTTCCGGATCGAAGTTCTCCTCGAACAGTTGGGCAGTCCTGTTACGGGCGACGTCCTCAAGCATGCATATCATCTGTCCGCGTGGCAATATATAATCGTTGGTCATCGCACCGGTCGTGCTATCCTGCCCCCGGCAAGGCATGACCCGGCCCCCCGGATTTAACTCCCCGACAGAAAAACGTGGGCGCATGAATCAGTTAGCCGTCGGTGTAATCGGCGCCGGAGGAATCGCGAGACGAGAGCACATTCCAGCGTTCGACTCTCACCCGGACGCCAACGTCGTCGCTGTCTGTGATCCTGACGAATCGCAGCTGTCGGCAGTCGCCGAAAACTGGGACGTCGAGAGCGTCTACAGGTCCGCCGAAGAGATGCTTGCCGACACCGATCTCGACATCGTCGACATCTGCTCGCCCCCCGAGTTCCACCTCGAACAGGCCGTTCTCGCGTTCAAAAACGGGTGCGATGTCGTGATGGAAAAGCCGATGGTCGAATCCATCGAGGACGCGGACGAACTACGCCGGGTCCAGCTAGATACGGGCCGGAAGCTAACGATGATCCACAACCGGAAGTACCGGCGGAGCATTTCGCGACCGCTCGAACTCGTCGAGGAGGGTGAACTGGGACAGATCCACACGATCGACGTAAACCGTTTCGTCGATGGCGACCGCGAAGAGAAGATACACGACCCCAACAGGTGGGAGCACACCCTCAAAGGGGGTCGGTGGGCGGAGATACTGCCCCATCACATCTACCAGCCGTTCCTGTTCGTGGACGACCTGGAACTGCTGTCCGTCGACGCCAAGGCGGTCAACGAGAAGTACAAACCGTATCTGATCGCCGACGAGGTGTCGGTCCAGTTGGCTCACGCTAACGGATACGTCCGGATCCGATACACTGCCAACGCGGACGAAAAAACCAGGGAGATGGTCATTCACGGCGCCGACGGGAAAATCGTCACCGACGCGGCCTCGACGGCGAAAATGCGACGTTTCGGGTCCGACTGGGAAGATCTCACGGACGGAGACGACGGGTCGATGTCGTCGCACGCCCGTGAACTTGACCGGTTCATCGAGTACGTCCGGGGTGACGGCCCGAATCCCGTCAGTTGGGAAGAGGCGTACACGACCATGCGGATAGTCGACGAGATCAGCGAAAAACTCCGGTCGCAGTACGCCCATCGAGACGGATGATCTTCGTCCGATATACACCCGGACGTGATTTGTGCAAGCCGTGCCGTCACAAACCCAGGGTATCACGAGCCGAACGCATTGATCTGGTGTCGTGGCGCGTAACAGAGTCACGTCCGGGTGTATATATAAGCACGCGACGGAACTCTACTATCGGGTGCGGACACAGCGAATGAGCCCCTTCAGATAGGCCGTCGCATGTGCCCGCGAACGGTGTCCCCAGTCCGTGTCACCGACCGTGCTCGGCACGTGGTCGGGAATGATGACGCCGTCGAAACCGACGTCCTGAAGCGCTTCCATGGCTTCCATCGCATCGAAGTTGCTCTCCTGGTCGTCGATGAACGTCTCCGTGAACGCCGGCCAGGTACCGATGACGTCACGGAAGTGGACGAACACGATTTCGTCTCGTTCGCCAAAGTACCGGATTACCTCGATGGGGTCCGCGTTCTCCATCTCAGAGAAACACCCCAGACAGAGTTTCAGTCCGTGATGATCCGAGGGGACCAGTTCCATCCCGCGTTTGAAACTCTCGAAATTCCGGAACAGCTGTGGGGTACCCGACAGTGATTTTACCGTTGGGGGGTCGGTCGGGTGGACCGCCATCCGAACGCCAGCCTGTTCGGCAACGGGGAGGACCGCCTCCAGAAACGCCTCGTAATTGTCCCAGAACTCCTCTTCGGTGTACGAGCGGTCCAGACCCGGCGGGAGTTCGTCCGGGGCGTCGGCCTCCGAGTGTTTGTACTCCTCGGCACCGGCACCACCACGGACCGGTGCGCTCCGGGACGTGCGCGATTGCGCCGGGCCAGTGTTCCACTGGTATCCCAGCACCGGGATGTCAGCCTGTCCCATATTGCGCAGGAGTTGCTGGATCGTCTCGATCTCTTCCTCGCGTCCGTCCCAGTCGAACATGATGTTCTCGTAGAGATGCTGGTCGAGCGTGTGTATCCCCGCGAATCGAAGGCCCGCGTCCTCGACGCGGCGGCGCGCTGCCACGAGTTCCTCGACCGTCGGCGGGTGCCCCGTCTCGATCGAGACGGTCGTTGGATCGTCGTTGAGTCCCGCGTGGTCTACGAACACGTCCTCAACGCCGATCTGTTTGAGGAACTGCATCCGTTCGGCCTCGATGGAATGTGTTCGAACCCCGACGCGCATGGGTAGCTCGTCTGGACCTGCGACGGTGTCCTGATCAGACATACTGTGTGTCCCCGAATGAACGCAGTTACTAATAATGACCGTTCTCGTCTCGTAGCGGTGATCGCCGCCAACGGGGGTTGCGATCACCGGTACACAGTGAGAACGGTCATTATAAGTCCTTTCCACGTGCTACTCGGGCCCCCGCCTCTGCCCCGCGAGATGAGAGATGCGACGGACGACCGTCTCGGTGGGATCGGTTTCGACACTCGATACCGTGAAGACACCGCCGAACGTTACTTCCTCCGGCAGGACCGACTCGTCGGCGATCTCCGCCGACCGGCTGCCGTCGACGTAGTGCCGCAGCACCTGCTGGCGCCGGTCGAATTCTAGCCGGTGAACGTGCCTGTTGAAGTTCCGGAGGTGGCGCCCGGGCGCGTCCGCGACCGTAGTTCCTCCGTCAGTCACGACGAGCGGCCCCGTCCGGTCGCTTCGCCACTCCAGACGACGTTGGCCGTTCGTGCTGTGCAAGCCCAGTACGTAATCGCCTTCTGCCCTGGTGAGAGATTCGATGTCGACCTCCACGGCGATGACGTCACACCGGTCTCTGGACAGGTCGAGGAGTTCCGGGAGTCGCAATTCGACGCTGTTTCCCTCGCCCGCACCCGTCTCCAGCAGGTATCCACCGTTCCGCACTTCGATCGACTCGTCCTCTCCGGAGACGCGCTCTTCGACCCACGCCTGTGAATCCACGATCAGTTCGGCGTCGCGGCGGAGGTACTCCACCACCCCGTAGTCGATGTGCACGTGCTACACCTCCGCCGACGCGAGACCGATCGCGTGTTTACCCTGTGGGGTGAGCGAGTGGTAGAACGCCCAGAGCCGTCCCTTGTACGGTCCGAGAAGCGACTCTATTTGCCGTGCGTCGCCTCCGCCTTCCCAGTCCTGGGTGGGAGTGAGTCCGAGTGGCTCTCCCGGACCGAGGACCGGTTGGTTTCGCCGGTCCCACGGCAGCGCGTAGGGTTGTTGCTGTTGATCTTCCGGTTCCCCGGGTGTACCGGTCTGATAGATGACCGTCAGCCGCCCGTTGACCACGAACGGGGTTCCGGAACTCCCGCTCCCGTCTCGTCCGTCGGAATTCGCGTATTGGCAGCTATAGAACAGCGGATACGGGGACGCCTCCCAGTCGACCCCGTCGGCGCTGCGAGCCCAGCCGATACCGTGTTGGTTCCGCAACCTATCCCGCGCCTGGTACAATCCGATCCACCCGCCCTGCCACCTGATGACCTTCAGGTACGAGCGCTCGTCCTCGTCCCACGACCCGTCAGTTTTCTCCGGGAGTATCGACACCGGGTCGCCGTCGGTGAACCCGGTGACACCATCAGAGGAAAAGACGAGTTCGGAAACCTGTGGTCCCTGGTATCGGATGTTCCGGTGGTAGTAGAGGTTCATCCGTTCGTTCGCGGGGTCCCAGACCGGCCACGGACTGCTGATGTGGTCGCCACCACCGACGTCGTCCTTGGAAAACAGGTGCATGCTATCACTCCAGGGCCCGTCTATTTCGGGGGCCGTCGATAGATACATCCCCTCATCACCGCCCCCCTTGTAGGGTGCCCAGTAAAAGTACCAGTCGTCGATCGGGTCGTCCAGGACCGTTTCGGCGTGAATCACGTGACCGAAACACGGCCCCTTGTCAGTGGTGCCTGGCCCTTCGATGAGCGGGTTTTCCGGGTCCGCTCGCCAGTCGAGGTCGGACCACGCGAACCCGCCTTTCGCTGTCTGTCGATACCCGTGCGATGATCCCACGCCAGCCGTTGTGGCGTTATCGACCTGGACGGCGTCCATACGCTGATTAGTGCCCGCGCTGTGCCACGTGCCCCCACTCGAGACGAACGCACCGTCCTCCGTGGTAATGGCGAGCCAGCGACCCCCCGGGTCCGGGAACCGCTCGCGCAGTTCCGCTTCGGTCTGGCCGCCGTACAGCTGCCGTTCAAATTCTCCTGGTTCGGCTGATGACATGTATGTAGAAGATCCCACCGTTCGCCTGCCGGGTTCTCGGCAGGGAACGCGGAATCCCAGTCCGATAGCAGCTATCCCCCG
>JBDGQL010000142.1:0-7753 GCA_042219105.1 Karumarchaeum halophilus (SeqCode)
CGCCTTCCCCCCTTCCAGGTACACATTCTGATGGACCGACCAATCGAAGACGACCGCGTCAGGATCAATATCCTTGACCAGACAGACCCCGATCACGACAGCTACCACGGGAAACACGGGACCGTCATAGCCATACTGGAGGATAACGCCGGTCCCCTTCTCGATGACGACCGAGAGGGCGCGATCCGCGGTCACCGATTGTGTGATTTTGCGTAGTGGTAGTCGAGGAAGCCTGTGTTCGATGCGGCGACGACAACGTATAGCTCCACGAGAAGCCTCCGGGGTGTATCACCAGGCTTCAGTTCTTTTGCGACAGCTGTCGAGCCGGGTGGGTAGAGGTGAAGCCCGGGTGATCTCCTCCGCCCTTCTCGCGTCGGTCCTTCCGGTGATATTCTTTCGATGAGAGAGCCGTATTCATACGATCAAGGTCGTGGTGCATAGATGGCGGTTCTATCCTATCAAATTCAGATACATTAGAAATCGGAGTGAGCAATACAACGCGCGAATTGCTCGCTCCCTCCGGTCGCTCACAATCCATGAAGAAAGCCTCCGATGTGTCCGGGGCGCGTCGCTGACGCGCCCCTCTGTACACCCAGAATGACGAGCGAGCGCGGCGGCGGGCCGGACGGCCCGCCAGAGCGCGAGTGGTAGATCACGCCCCTTCGTGGCGGTCAGGATGAACGAACCGCGAGCGAAGCGAGCGGTGAGTGAATCCTCTGTATGTGTCACCGTTTTCCTGACAATATATTCACGTCTAACAGACTGGGGCAACTCGTTGGTCTGTATCTACCGCTCCGATACATCCGAGAATCCATTGATCGCCTCCCTCCCCTTCCAGCTACACACCCTCCGATGGACCGACCAAGCGAAGACGACCGCGTCCGAATCGACAACCCGGAGACGGACCCCGATCACGACAGCTACCACAGCGAACACGGGACTGTTGTAGCCACCTCCGAAGACGATACCGGCACCCTTCTCGGTGACGAGCGTGAGGGCGCGATCTATCGCGTGGAACCTGACTCAGACAAGTGTGTGGATTTCCAATGGTGCGATCTGCGGCCACTGATTTGTAGTGTAAATGACTGAATAGGCTTATTGGATACAGTCTGCAACGCTGTTCCGTAGAGTTCGTAACGCTGTCCCATAGATGGTTTATTAAGGCAGGGGGACCAAATAGCTAATATCAGAGTGAAAATCACATACGATGGCCCAAATGGTGCGCATCTCCACGGCGAAAATCGGGTGGCGAAACAGCAAGCCGTCGGGCGATATGGTAAGCTTATAAACTACCACCCTCAAACCACGGGGTGTCAGGACCCGAGGTGGGTTCGCCTGACGCGCACGGGTAGCCAAGCCAGGAAACGGCGCAGCGCTTAGGACGCTGTCCTGTAGGGGTCCGCCGGTTCAAATCCGGTCCCGTGCATTTTCCGACGCAAACGTTGTGGGAGTCGTGTGTACGGGTCGACAGAAGCCCTGATAGATGGTTGCCGGGGTATGGCGGAGGCGAATTCTATCAATCGTTCAGTCGGCGGTCGGACGGTCGTGGTGGCTCGCATCGATGTCGACGTCGTGTTCGTTGGCGATTATTTCCAACGCTGGTTCGTACGCCGCCCGGGTCTGCCTCATCTGCTTGACTGCGTCGTCCAACGGGATCACGGGGTTCCCGTCGACCCACTCCGTATCGATGCCGTCGCCCCGAGGGAACAAAACGTAGTGGATGCTCCCGGTAATCTTAGCTTCCTCCGGGCGTTCGCCGACGGTCGTGTCGATCCCGAACCGTTCGAAGAACTCGATCCACCGATCGATGTCGCGCTCGTGGACCTCGACGAACACGGGGTAGTCGTCGTGGCTCCGTGCGATCTGGAACCCGCCGTGCGTCCAGACGTAGGCAGCGTCGATCTCGGTGTAGGCGAACTCCATCCGGGCGAAGTGCGGGATGACGTACGCCTCCTCCCGTGAAACCTCGTCGCGGCTGTACAACGTCCCCATCATCTCCTCGTAACGCCGACGCATCTCGTAATCGGTGACGCGGACCCCGGTATCGGTCTTAGAGATAATATCAGCGTCACTCAATCGCTCGATCCAGTCGTATACCCACGAGTACGATACCCCGATCTTGTTCGAGATTCGGTTTACTGAATCGCCACGCCGCGCTGCCAAGACGATCTTCGCGGCCGTGGAATCTACGAATCCAGTCGTCTCCATCGTCTTTCTTGTTATCTCATTCAAGATAATAAAATAAGTATCTGCCGGCTACTGCGTAACGGATCCAACCCGACAAGAAAGGAGACGACTCCCGGGAACATCTCTCCTTACGAGTGAGAGGAAAAGTTAAGAACCTCTCGTCCGGACCTCTAAAAAGAGCGATGCCCCAAGAGGAGCCGGAATTTGGCGAGCCCGAGTTCTTGGGTGGCTATTGCTGACGCAATTGAAAGAGCGGAGTGACGATCAGATCTCTCGATCAAAATTCCTGAAGCTCTGCTGTATCGCCGACCGCCGTCTTCTCGAACACGAGTTCTCTGATCGGTTCTACAATGCGCTCCTTGCCATCGGGTGGGACGGACAGCAGTACATCTCTAAGCGGTTGCACGTCGATCTGTTCGACGTCTCCGAGGACGGTCTCGAACTGATCCCGAAAGCGGTGCGCTGGACGGTACGTGAGTTCGGCGGCAAAAACGTCGAGGAAATCAAACAATACCAGTACGAGGAGCACGCCGAAAACGAGTTCATTCGAAAGTACAGCGAACTCCGGTGGCTCCTGAGTACGATCGATTTAGGGAGTCAGGAGCGGCTACAGAACTACGCCAGCGGCGGAGAGTCGAACGAGGAGTATCTCGAACGGCAGTTCGACGAGATGATCGCCGCCTACCCGGACGATGAGGGCCGCTACGACGATATGAAGACCCTCTATCTCCGCTGGGACGACACGGTTCGACTCATGGTAGACCAGTCGGTCGAATACAGTCGGATCGCCGAGTTCCTAGACGACTTCATCCAAGCACTTAGCAAGGTCGTGCTCCGCTTTGCCTACAACCAACACATCTCCGAGGACCGCATCGCAGAGTGGGAAGAGGACGCAGCTGAAGCGAAATCCGAGTTCACGACGCGGCTCAAAACCGTTCGATCGGAACTCCTTCGCAACCGCTCGCGAAGCACGGAACTCGATCGCGTTTCGGAAGCGTACTCCCAGACCATCGAAGGGAGCGCGATCGAAAACAGGGAGGCTCTCTTTGAGCAAGCGGAGGTCTGGGAACAGGACGAGGAGTACGCCGACATCGATGACGAGCTTTCCGCCATCCCGTGGGACGACCGCCGGATCTGTCTCGACGCACACGACGTCGCCGTGGCGACGGGTCACCTGACGGAACTGGCGACCACCAACCCGACTGATCTGGTCGACGACGGGTACAGGAGGTTGATTCTGGAACACACGTCGATCGAAGACGTGGTGTCGCTCGCGAATCGGTCATAAGCGCTGTCTTGGTCATACGCAGGATTGTTTCAGCGAATCAAACACGATTCCATGTTGGTGCATTCCTCGGAGGGGTACCGTATTCTTTACCACGAGCGAGTCTACGACGCCGACATCCTGCGCACCGGAAAGCTATACAGTCCCCCCGGACATCGTGACAGACATCGATGTCTCATACTGTCGGCTGTGACTCGATGGAGATATTCGCCATCCCGGGGTGGCGAATTCCTCCACGAACTTACAGCCGACAGTATCAGGAACTCGGGCAGTCTGAAGAGAGGGAACGGAAGACGCTGCCCATCGAAAAGGGGTTTCCGATTGAGCGGGTGAACGAGATAGCAGAAAAAGAGAGTAGGGCTAAACAATCTCCGCTTGGCAACTTCAGTATAAAATAAATAATGATTTTGAACCGATTGTTGAGAGACTCAATCTGGGGCATGAGGAGTGCTATCGACCAATTTCAAGATGCACTCAGCTGGCCAGAGGAAGATGACGAGAAAAAGTACGGTAAAATAGCGATATTTTACGGTAAAAACCGATGGCTAATTATAAATTAAAGTCAATTACTTCTAGCAATTGTACCGCAGTATAGCAGATTTCCAATCAAGAAATATCATTCAAGTTTAACTAATGTTGCCAAGCGGAGCTTGTCTATATTCCTCACTCGTCGGAGTGAGCCAGAGTCGAATTTGTGCGAATTTTTATTTGTGATGCATTCGGGGCTATCGGTATGCCGACACTCGAAGAATGGATCCTCTGGTTACACATCGCTGCCGGGACGATCGCTGTCCTGGCTGGCCTCGGTGCACTTGTGACGACCAAGGGCGGATGGCGACACCGCCAGGCTGGCAAACTCTTTCTGATATCAATGGGCGTCGTCGTTGCGACTGTGTTCGGTCTTCTAGCCATCAATCCGACAACCTTCCGGATCATTCTCTCGCTCGTTGCGGTCTTCAGTGGCTACTTCGCGTTCTCGGGATATCGGGTGCTCTCCCGGAAGCGACCTACTGACGACGCGAATGCGATCGACTGGACCGCAACGGGAGCTGTCACCCTCGCCTGCCTCGGCCTGGGAGTATGGGGAGTCAACTGGTATCTCGGTGGGCAGTCTTTCGGGATCGTGATGATGGTCTTCGGTGGGATTGGCGTCGTGTTCGGCGCGCTTGACGCCCGTGTGTTCCGTCGTGAGGGAGCGGGCGAGTGGATGGTCAGCCATCTTCAACGGATGATCGCCGCGTTCATCGCCACGGTCAGCGCCGTCTCGGCCGTCAATCTGACACCGCTAATCGGAATCTGGGCATGGCTCTGGCCGACGGCTGTCGGTGTCCCACTCATCGTCTACTGGTCGAACACCTACAGCACCGGGTGACTGCTCGTGACGGCATCACCTCCACTCTCTGCGGAGGACTGGCCCACCGAATCCGAGCGCCGATACGCCAAGCGGCAGGCTCGCTTCGCAACCGAATGCGGTCTTGACGTCGAATCCCGAACCATCGAGACCGATGCCGTGGGCCGGATCCACTATCTGGCTGCCGG
The DNA here is from genome assembly GCA_042219105.1 of Karumarchaeum halophilus (SeqCode). Lineage (GTDB taxonomy): Archaea > Halobacteriota > Halobacteria > Halobacteriales > Hikarchaeaceae > CAYSJP01. The sequence continues at coordinate 5,012 of JBDGQL010000142.1, forward strand.
CGCTGCCGACGGTGAGCCGGTGGTGTTGTTGCATGGCATCACGGAACCGGCGGCGATCTGGCTGCCGATGATGCCCGCCCTCGCTGATCAGTATCGACTGTATGCGCCGGACATGCCCGGAGAGGGGCTATCGACGAAACCGAGCTACCGCGGCCGTAACCTCCGGTCGTTCATGTCTGCGTACCTCGTAGAGTTCTTCGATAAACTTGGCATCGACCGCGCCACCGTCGTCGCGCACTCGATGGGCGGCTGGCAGGCGTTTTTTCTCGCACTCGATCACGATTGTGTTGATCGACTGTGTTTCGTGGGCGCGCCCGTCGGCGCCTCCCGTGATTTCCCGTTGTTGGTTCGATTGTTCACCGTCAGTGGGATCAATCGGCTGTTGTTCTGGCTGATGACCCGGGGTGATGGGATCGAGAACGCGAGGAGGTGGGTTAACCTGTTCGGCGTCGTTGACGACTCGGCAGTACCGACGACGTTCTACGAACTGTACGCGGCTCGCCAAGAGGTACCAGGACTCCAAGACAGTTTGCGCTCCTTGATGAGCGAGGGGGGGTCATTCGGTCGGATGATCCCGCTGACCGACCTCTCCGAGGAGATCATCGGTATTGAGCACCCCACGGCGTTCGTGTGGGGTTCAGAGGATTACTATTGGGAACCTGAGGTTGGCCGCACCGTCGCCCGCCGGCTGCCCGACGCCGAGTTTCACGAACTGCCCAACCACGGTCACACGCCCTGGTTAGAACCGGGCGACGAGGTAGAGACGCGGGTCCGATCATTCCTCGAAAAGTGATCTACAATCGGATGTAGACCTGGACTGGATTGATGAACTCATGCTCTGCATGGTCACTCGCCTAAAAATCACCTAAGGATATCATCACGACGGGAGTGATGAATACACCGCGCGAGTCGGTCACCATATCAGGCCCGTCTGCATCTCCTTCTTGGACCCATCGCGAGGGGGTTCGCCGAACACTTATACGGCCCGTTACCCAACAACGAGTACGATGGCCAGTCCGATTCGGGACGGTGACATCCACGATGGTGAGATCCGTCTCTGGCAGGAAGACGACTGGTGGGTCGCCAGGGACGTGGAGACGGGGGTCACCACGCAGGGCGAATCCAGAGAAGCAGCTCTGGAGAACCTCGACGACGCCGTGGCCCTCACGATGGGGAACGCGGTCGTGCGCCAACCGATGAGGAGTTGCGTGCGGCGGGGATCGATCTAGCCGATAACACCGCCGGAAACCGGGAACCACCGGACGTACTGGACTGAGCGATGGCGCGGCGGACGTTCTCCCGGTTGGAGGTCGTGAAGGTACTGGTAAACGTATGTGGGTTCGAGTGGCGACGGAAGACCGGTGACCACGCGCAACTGTACTACGAACACCCGACGAACGAGGACGACCATCGCCAGGTGGCGGTGCCGCTTCACGACGAACTCCGGACGGGAACGCTCCGAGACATCGGCGAGAGCGCCGGGGCAAACGACTTCGGCGCCTTCTGTGAGTGGATCGACCGAAACGCCTGATAATGACCGTTCTCACTGTGTACCGGTGATCGCAACCCCCGTTGGCGGCGATCATCGGTAGAGACGAGAACGGTCATTATGACGAACCGGGACCGAAAAGACCTGCCTATCGCTATCGAGTATCGAGCAGCTTCCAGAGCGCACGCATCCTCTGTCTGTGTCACTCAGATTTTAATATCCGTGATTGATATACACCCGGACACGAGTAGGTTAACATACGGATCGGTTATTTCCGGTCAACACGCGGTCTCGCTCCCAATCGGGAGACAGTCGCGTTGACTGGTTCGTGTCCGGGTGTATAGGAGTGGACCGCCACCTATGCGCTCGGTATCCGTCATTCCAATTTTATTAGTAGCGGCATATATTGGGTGATCTGCGGTAGCTCGCTGACCTGTATCTACCGTTCACACACCCCGATAAGGACGGGTGTGTGAACAGTTGTATGACGCCTTCGCCCCATACTATTAATACCCTCCCACCCCCAGCCCATCTCGCAACGCACACTGCGGGACGTGGGTGTGTGTTCGGGACGAATTGACGTATTGCTCGGGGATCCAGGGGTCCGTTCGTCCACGAGACGCCCGAATCACGGCCTCGGGACTGGGGCTCCGGGACGGACCGACTAGCTCTCGTCCGCTCACCACGGGTGCCCCGGCGCGATCAAGGCGCAACCTGGGGGGCAAGACTGCCCTGCCGTCGCCTCCCCAACCGCCCCCGGAGTGTGTCCATCCCTCGCAGGGCGAGGTATGTTCCGACTGCGCCGACGGCGGCGGCGAGGGCCACCTGTGGGTAACTGGCGGCGACGAGACCGGCGGCAAGCAGGGCTACGAGACCGATACTCCCGGCGACTGAGCCGCCCTCGAGGTCCGAGCGAGCGAACGCGGGGGGAGTGTGCGTTGGTGGTGCCATCGTATCTACTACTATGGGTGACACCCACTTAGTTATAATCTGAAATACATTTCAGTTAGCTCGCTTTCCGAAACTCGTTTCTGATAGTTGAGTGACTTTTTCGTGGCGGTGAGCACAGGTATACTGTCGGACAGAGACATTGATAATTCGAAGGCCCCCCGTCCTGGGGTTCGATTATCAATACTTCTGTCCGACAGTATATGAGAGGCCAGTAAGGGGAGGATACTACGGAATCGGCGGGAGGTGGCCGAGGGATGCCAGCCCCACTTCCTAAGACCCCGCGGCTGTCACAACCGATATGA
>JBDGQL010000269.1:0-7730 GCA_042219105.1 Karumarchaeum halophilus (SeqCode)
GCACCTCGAAGTACGTCCTGGACATCGAACCCGAGGACACCTACTGGTGTGCGGCCGACATCGGCTGGATAACGGGCCATTCGTACATCGTGTACGGCCCCCTCGCGCTGGGGACGACGAGCGTGATGTACGAGGGGACGCCGGATCACCCCCACAAGGGACGCATCTGGGAGATCGCCGAGAAGTACGACGTCGACATCTTCCACACGTCCCCGACCGCAGTGCGGATGTTCATGAAGTGGGGCGAGGACATCCCCGCGTCCTATGATTTCGACTTCCGTCACATGACGACGGTCGGCGAGCCGATCCAGCCGGAGGCGTGGCTGTGGTACTACACACACATCGGAAACGAGGACGCCGTGATCGTCGACACGTGGTGGCAGACCGAAACCGGCGGGCACCTCATCACGAACCTCCCGGCGCTCGATGACATGAAACCCGGCTCGGCCGGGAAGCCGTGTCCCGGCATCCAGCCTGCGATCTACGACGACAACGGAGATCCGATTGAACCGGCGAGCGGACGCGCGGGCAACCTCGTGATCGAGCGCCCCTGGCCCGGGATGCTCCAGACGGTGTACGGCAACGACGAGCGGTTCATCGAGGAGTACTGGGCGCGCTTTTCGGACACCGGCAGCGACGACTGGACCGACTGGGTGTACGAGGCGGGCGACGGCGCAGTCCACGAGCGTGACGGCTACTTCCGCGTGCTGGGCCGGCTGGACGACGTGATGAACGTCGCTGGCCACCGGCTCGGAACGATGGAACTCGAGTCGGCGGTAGCGGAGGTGTCAGATGTCGCCGAGGCCGCAGTCGCGGCCCGCGAGGACCCCCAGAAGGGCGAGGTGCCCGACGCTTACGTGACGGTTCGTGAAGGCGTCGAGGAGAGCGACGCGGTGCGGGAGAGGGTCATCGAGGCCGTCGAGGACGAGATCGGCGCGTTCGCGCGCCCGGCGAACGTGATCTTCGTCGACGACCTGCCGAAGACCCGGTCGGGCAAGATCATGCGCCGGCTGCTGGAGAACATCTCCAACGACGACGACCTCGGCGACACGACGACCCTCCGGGATCCCGCCGTCCCCGAGGAGATACGCGACCAGGTCCACGGGGACTAGAACGAAACCCACTTGCTCGTCCCGTCGTTTCCATTGGCATGGTCCGGCCTGCCGTCCAGTTGCCTCCGGCGCCCGATCTCGACCACCCGCTAGCGGATCTCATCGAGCGCGCCGCGGCAGCCGGCTTCGAGGGCGTCGAGTTCACCGCGGACGTCGAGGACGCTGACGTACACGCCGTCAGGTCGGCGATGGCGGAAACCGATCTTTCGGCCGTCGGCGCACACGTGAGCATCCACCAGCTTGGCGAAGACACGGAGGCGACGCTCGGGTTCTACCGCGGGCTGGGCTGTGAGCGGTTCGTCGTTCCCGGAATCCCACCCGAGCGCTTCGAATCCAGGCGGGCAGTCGAGACCGCCACGCAGCGACTCGACGGTCTCGCCGTGGCGCTTCGCGGGTACGGCGTCTCCGTTCACTACAACGACCGGGGCTACGAGTTCGTCGACCTCGGCGACCGGACGACCTACGAATACCTGGTCGAGCTAACCGAGCACGTCGGGTTCGATCTGGACACGGCGAACGCGCTCGCGGCCGGCGTGGATCCTGTCGGCCTACTGGACTGCCTCGACGGCCGCGCCCCCCTGTTTCATCCCACGGACTACGACCACGACGCGGGTGAGCGCGTCCCACTCGGGCGTGGCGACCTCGATGTCCCGGCCGTGGTTGAGGCACACGCCGCTGCTGGCGGCGAATGGATCGTTCACACATAAGGACGGATGTAAGTCTTTACCGATGCGCTCGCGTGAGGCCGGCGGATTCGGCCGATATCCGCCGGCTCGGCGAGCGCGCGACGAAAACAGTTACATCCGTCCTTATCACACGTCGGCCCGGACCCGCTGGATGCGCTCGATGACGTTGCGGTTCTGATCGACGCATCGCGGTGATACTGTCGGCTATAACTTCGTGAGCGATTCCGCCACGACGGGGTGGCGAAACTGCTCACGTGATTATAGCCGATAGTATGAACTCGCGCCCAGTTACCCCGGAAATTTTAAAATTGCCAGGAGTCATGACGCCCGTGGAGGGCGTCCTCTGGCACGTGCTGGCGAGTTCTCGTGGAGGTCCGACGAGAGCTCGCATCGTCCGGGCGATCTATGAGCGACCGAGGAACGCGAACCAACTCGCAGACGAACTCGGCTTCGATTACACGACGATCCGCCATCACCTCGATGTCCTGATGGAGAACAACGTAATCCGGAAGAGCGCCGACGAGTACGGGGCGGTCTATCTGTTCACCGAGGCGGCGGAAACGAACTGGGAGACGATCGAAGAGATCCTCGACACCGTCGAAACGGGAGGCGATCGAACGTGAGTGGGGATCGGACGGGATCGGGAGCGAACGAGGTGGGGGCACCGGATACGAACGGCGGTCGGATCCGAAATCCGAACGAAGTTTGGACAGAAGCTAAACGTTGGAAGGAAAAAGGGAGAATCAATGACGCTCTGGCTTGACCTGGCCCGTGGCGCGGCGGGAGTGAACGTGGTGCTCCTCCTCGCGCTCGGTTCCGTCTGGCTCCGGAACTACCGGGCACACGGGGCCACCCACACCCTCGGTCTGCTCGCCTTTGCTGTCTTCCTCCTCGTCGAGAACGCGCTGTGGCTGTACTTCTATATCTTCCATCCGGAGTTCGTCGGGTGGTTCACGAACGCAAGCGTGGACGTCCAGGTGGGCATGACCTTCCTGTGTGGGTTCGAACTCGTGGCGCTCGCGTTCGTCGGGTGGATCACCTGGAAGTGATAGAGCCGGACACGCAGTCACACCCCGACCAGGGGGCCATCTCCGTGGATTCGGAGGGCATATACTGTCGGACAGAAGTGTTGATAATTCGAAGGCCCCCCGTCCCGGGGGTTCGATTATCAATGTCTCTGTCCGACAGTATAATCCTGTGCATGTTCGAGCGACACGCAGGAGGAGGGCGCGAGCACGTGTAGCGGGGCTGTGCGTACCGGGTCGTACTGATCCGGCCGTGGAGGCGAATTGTATCACTCGTTCTGTCGATCCGTACACCCGAGCTGTTCGCCAACCATCGCGTCGGCCCGGTCGAGAAATGCTCGCTCGGATCCCTCCGGAATCGTCGCCCCGGCGGCGACGTCGTGACCGCCGCCCTCGCCCTCGACTGCGACGGCCGACTCGCCCATGACGGTCGAGAGATCCAGCCCGCGCCGGACCAGCGTCGGCGTCCCTCGTGAGGACACCTTCACGCCCTCCTCGTCTTTCTCCGCGAGGGCGAGTATCGGCCGGTCGGGATCGACGCCGTCGACGCCGACGGCCATCCCCGCGACGATGCCGACGATCGTCTCCCGGATCTCGGTTCCCGCGTCGAACCACTGGAGATGCTCCTCGCGGGTGACGCCGCGCTCGCGGACGAGCTGCAGTCCCTCCGAGAGGTTGCGCCGGTGGTTCCGCAGGAGGCGACGCGCCCGGTCGAGCGCTTCCCCCCTGTTGCCAAGACAGACGCCCAGCCCCACATCGGGGCGGTCGTAGCGTGCAGTGGCGTTGAGTAGCGTCGAGAACTCGCTCGCGTCCCGGAGTTCCGTCCCCTCGGGCTCCTCGGTGAGTTCGTAGGCGGTTCCCACGAGTCCGTCGATGCGGTCGGCGGGAACTCCGCGATTCACCGCGCGTCTGATGAGCGCGCTCACGAGCGTCCGGCGCTCCCCGGGGTCGAGACTCGCCCAGGTACGCCACTCGCCTTCGCGCTTGAGATCGAGTCCCAGTCCGTCGAGAAAGGAGACGGCGCCCGCCTCGTCGTTCGTGATGCCCGGCACGTCGAGGTCGCTCGCGTACTCGAGCAGTTTCGGCAGCGGGCGCGTCTGCTTGCCGTACAGCGTCAGGTCCGTTCCGGTCCGGAGAACGCCGGCGTCGACACCCTCCTGTGCGATGGCGGTGTTCGCGCCGACCAGTTCGCCGCCGCTTGCCTGCATGTCCCCGACAGCGCCGACCACGGCGAGCGCGGCGAGGTCGCGCATGTCGGTGTTGTCCCCGGCCCCGTTCCGCCGACCGCCTGCGCCCGACCCGACACGCTCTCCGAGCGCCCGCGCGAGGACGTACGCGGCGCCGGCGCCCGACAGTTCGGACGCGCCGTCGATGCCCTCCAAGAGCGGGTTCAGGTGGTACTCCGTGTCGGCGTCCGCGGGCTGGTGGTGGTCCGCGATCACCGGCGTGAACGCCCCCCGGTCCTCGTGGTCGCGGATTGCCTCCAGCTGGCCGCTCCCGAAGTCGGTGAACAGCACCGTGTCGTAGTCGGTCGCGGCGACGCGAGCGATCTCGTCGTCGTCGAGCTGGTCGGAGAAGGCCGTCTCCACCGCGAGCCCGACGCGCCGGAGTGCCTGCGTGGCGACCGCCGCGCTGGTGAGGCCGTCCGCATCTATGTGGGAGACGACGAGGACTTCCTCCCCGGCGAGCAGGTGCTCGGCGCAGGCGTCCGCACGCGAGGCGAGGGCCGGAACCGGCGCGTCCATCACCACGTACTGCGGTCGTCATCTCGGATAAAGCTGCGGGACCGCCACTCCCACGCGATCGGAAGCACCGGATGCGGACCGCCACGCACAAGCGACCGGGAGCAGTACGATCGTTCGATGAGCGAGAGCGCCGGCGACGACGCCACGGAACTCCCCGAGGACGCCGACGCGCTCCGGGAGGCGCTCGTGTCCTGGTACGAGTCCGGTCACCGTTCCTTTCCCTGGCGGGAGACGACCGATCCCTATCCGATCCTCGTCTCGGAGGTGATGAGCCAGCAAACCCAGCTCGACCGCGTGGTCGACGCCTGGGAGGACTTTCTGGATCGCTGGCCCGCAGTAGAGGACCTCGCCGCCGCCGACCGCGCCGACGTGGTGGGGTTCTGGACCGACCACTCGCTTGGCTACAACAACCGCGCGAAGTACCTCCACGAGGCGGCCCGGCAGGTGACCGGTGAGTACGACGGCGACTTCCCGGAGACGCCCGCGGAACTCTCGGAGCTGATGGGCGTCGGTCCCTACACCGCAAACGCGGTCGCGAGTTTTGCGTTCAACGACGGCGATGCCGTGGTGGACACGAACGTGAAACGCGTTCTGTATCGCGCTCTCGACGTTCCCGATGCGGACGACGCCTTCGAGCGCGTCGCGAACGAGTTGATGCTCGAGGGCCGGTCGCGGATCTGGAACAACGCCATCATGGAACTGGGCGGCGTCGCCTGCCGGAAGACCCCGCGCTGTGATACGGAGCCGTGTCCCTGGCGGGAGTGGTGTTCGGCGTACGCGTCGGGTGATTTCACCGCCCCGGACGTGCCCGAACAGCCCGATTTCGAAGGAAGCCGACGACAGTTCCGGGGGCGGGTGATTCGGGCTCTCGACAACTACGACGAACTGGCGCTCGACGACTTAGGGCCGCGGGTCCGCGTCGATTACGCGCCCGGCGGTGAGAACGGGCGAGAATGGCTCGACGACGTCGTCTCCGGTCTCGTGGGCGACGGACTGGTCGAGCGCCTCGAACGGGACGGCGAGGTCGTCGTCCGGCTCCGCCGGTGATCAGTTGCGCGTATCCCCGGTATCGAGGTTGGGACCGCCGTCAGTCTGTGCCGGTGTGGCGGCCGCGGCTCCGCTAGCGCCGGGAGTGGTGGCGTCTTCCCCGTCGAGGCTGAACGCATCGATGAGCGCCTGGAGTTCGTCGGCCTGTTCTGCGAGCCGCTGTACGCTGTTCGTGACCTCCGACAGCGAGGAGGTCTGTTCCTCCGCGGCGGCCGAAACGCTGCTTGCCTCCTGGCTGGTCCGTTCGCTTATCGTTTCGACCGTTTCGACCATCGTGACGACCTCCTCGGTGGAAGACGCCTGTTCGTCGGCCGCCTCGTCGATCTCCTGGACTCCCTGGTTCACCTCCTCGATGTCACCAGCGATCCCTTCGAGTTCGTCGAGTGCCTCTTCGACGGTTTCGAGCCCGCTCGAAACGCTCTCTCCCATCGACTGGATGTCCTCGACGGTCTGATCGGTCGAGGACTGGATGTCGACGATGAGCGACTCGATCTCGGCAGTCGCGTCGGCCGCCTCCTCCGCGAGCGATTTGACCTCGTCAGCGACGACCGCGAACCCCTCTCCGGCCTCGCCCGCACGAGCGGCCTCGATCGACGCGTTCAGCGCGAGCATGTTCGTCTGCTCGGCGATGTCGTTGATGACGTCGACGATGTCGCCCACCTGCTCGATTTCCTCGGCCAGTGACTCCACCTCCTCAACCGTCCCGTCGGTCTGTGTCTCGATCCGGTTCATCTCCGTCAGGGCCTGGGTGGCGTACTCGCCGCCACGCTGGCCCCGCGCCGCCGCCTGTTCCGACACCTCGGCCATCCCGTTGGCGGAGGCGGCGACCTCCTCGATGCTTCCCGAGAGTGTCTGCATCTCGTTCGTGACCCGGCGCAGCTGTTCGTTCGCGTCGTTCGACCCGGCCGAGATCTCCTGGGTCGACTCGGCGACGTCCTCGCTTGCCGTCTGTATCTCCCGGGCGCTCGCGGACACCTGTTCGGTGTTGGCGGCAACGTCGTCGGCGAACGACCGGATCTGACGGAGCGTCGCCCCGAGGTCATTCATCATCGTGTTGAACGATTCGCCGACGCGGATCATGGCCTCGTTCCGGCCGTCAGGGTCGACGCGGACGGTGAGGTCGCCGTCGGCCGCACGCTCCATCACGTCACCGTACGCCCGTGCCTTCGTCCGGAGGTCCTCGCTGAGTTGTTCGGACTTCTCACGGGCCGCCTCGGCTTCGGCCCGAGCCTGTTCAGCCTCACGGCGTGATGACTCGGCTTCACGACGCGAGGATTCGGCCTCGGCTCGTGCGCTTTTGATATCCTCGACGGCGCCGAGGGTCCCGGTCGTTGTGAGCGCGAACACACCGATCGTGGCCGACATCAGTACGACACTCATCGGGTCGGTCCACGCCGGGGCGACGCCGAGCCACTCCAGGAGCACCGACCCCGTCCACGCGGCACCGAGCACCGACGCGAACGTGAACGCTCCCCAGAACCCCTCCTCAAGATCGGCATCCAGATAACTCCGAACCCCGATCCCGGCGGCGACGAGGAACCCGAACATCGCGACGAAGTCGAAGAAAACCGTGATCTCGACCATTCTACGCAGCCCCCGGCTCGTCTTCGGCTATCGTGTCTTCACTGTCGTCACCATCGGTCAATAAGACGTTGTGCCGTCGGTGGTAGGCGGCCAGGGCGAACGCGATGCTCGCACCCATCAGTCCGACCGAATGCTGTGAACTACCCCACCCTGCTCGCGCTGACGCGCTCGCTGAGGGTGGGGCTTCCTGATTCCACGACACGCTTTTTCACGGACGGTCGGCGTGCGCCGACAGTCCGCGCAGGGAACGCAGTCTCCACAGGCGTCGATTCGGAGTGTCCCACTCCTACTCGGTGGTGATAGCGGATGAGGCCGTCGCCCACCTTCTTGTCGGTGTACTTAGCGGCGGCCATGAGTAGCGCCATCACGGTGCTGTCTTCGACAGCCACCGTAATAAAACCACGCCACAGCGGGGAAGAAAAACGATGACGGGCGCTGTATCCCCTCCCTACTGCGCTCCTTGTCCGCTGGCGCGGACTCCGGTGCTCGTTGAGGAAGGGGGATTAGCGCCCTGCACCGCAGAAGCTAAAA
>JBDGQL010000116.1:0-7566 GCA_042219105.1 Karumarchaeum halophilus (SeqCode)
GCTCTGGGCGGTGTGATACAGGTTCTGTGAGTCCGCGAGAACCCCGACACGCTGTGCGGGGTGAACGTCGTTCATACGCGAAATCCGCGCCGAGGGCCTAAATGTCTTGACAGTGAGAACAGTCAGTATGGGACTGCGGCGCTGGCCCGACGTCGCGTCACAAGCTTTAATTCGGTCGCGTTCGCTTCAATCGAACATGAGACGCGCCACGACCGTCTCCGGCTCCCGACGAGCCCGTGGCGTGTCCCACAAACCCAAACGCGTCTTCCTGTAGGCTCCCGGCGGGCGTAGCACCCCTGTCGTGGGCCGGCTTTTCTACTCTCGGAGGGAACGTTCGATACTCTCGGTCGACCCGTTTCCCGGCCGAATGGATCACCTGTCCCGCCGAGAGTATCCGAAACGGGCAGCGCCAGGAGACCATACCGAAGCACGGAAACACCATCCGATCCACCAATCCACAATGACAGCCGACACGACCGACGACGAACCCTTCGCCGGGGTGTACCCGGCGATTACGACGCCGTTTCAGGAGGACGGCAGCATCGACTTCGAAACGCTCAGAGCCCACGTCCGCCGGCTCGAAACTGCCGGCGTCGACGGAATCGTCCCCTGTGGCTCGACCGGCGAGTCCGCGACCCTCACCCACGACGAACACATCGAGGTAGTCGAGGCGACCGTCGACGCCGCCGAGGAGGTGCCGGTGATCGCCGGCGCCGGCTCCAACGCCACCCACGAGGCCGTCTCGCTCTCGAGGCGCTCCGAGGCCGCCGGCGCCGACGCCCTCCTCCATATTTCGCCGTACTACAACAACCCCGAACCCGCAGGCATGGAGAACCACTATCGTCGGGTCGCGGACGCCGTCGACATCCCGATCATCGTCTACAACGTTCCCAGCCGCACGGGGCGAGACATCGACGTCGAGACGACGCTCTCGCTCGCCGAGCACCCCAACATCACGGGCTACAAGGCCGCGAGCGGTGACACGGGGAAGATTTCGGAGATCATCGAGCGCACCCGCGAGGCGGAGTTCTCGGTGATCTCCGGGGACGACGGCATGACCTACCCGATCCTCGCGGCGGGCGGGGTCGGCACCATCTCGGTGGCCGCGAACGTCCGCCCGACCATGGTCTCGGAACTCGTCGGGAGCGCGCTCTCGGGCGATCACGACCGTGCCCGCGAGATCCACCACCGCCTGGGCCCCCTCTTTCGCACCCTCTTCATCGAGACCAACCCCATCCCCGTGAAGGAGGCGATGGCGGTGGAGTTCGATCACGCTCCACACGTGCGCTCGCCCCTCTCGCGGCTGGCTCCAGAGAACCGCGAGGAATTGACAGAGGTTTTGGACGCGCTTCCCGAAGAGGTAGCCACTGCATGAACATCGCTGTCACGGGTGCCACGGGCCGGATGGGACGCACGGTGATCGAAACCGCAACCGACCACCAGGACGTCACCGTCGCCTTCGGGATCGATCCTGACGTCGAGTCGGGCGAGGTCGCCGGTGTCCGGGTGTACCACCCCGACGAACTCGAAAGCCTCCTCGACGAGGCGCGGCCGAACGCCGTCATCGATTTCACCGTCCCCGAGGCAGCGGTTGCGACCGCCGAGGCCGCCGCCGACGCCGCCGCGCCGATGGTGATCGGAACGACCGGCTTCGACGACGACCAGGAAGCGCGTCTGCACGAACTCGCCGGGCGCGTCCCGATACTGAAAACGGGGAACTTCTCGCGGGGGATCCAGGCACTTCTGATCGCGCTGGAGGATGCCTTGGAGGCGCTGCCGGGCTACGACGTCGAGGTGACCGAGACCCACCACAACGGAAAGGTCGACGCCCCCAGCGGAACCGCGGGCATGATCGTCGATCGGATCGAGTCGGTCCGGGGGGAAAGCGAACACGTCCACGGCCGGGTGGGCGACCAGCCCCGCGAGGACGGCGAGATCGGCGTCCACGCCCGGCGAGTCGGCGACGTCAGCAGCGAACACGAGGTGCTGATCGGCGACAACGAGGAACTGCTCACGCTCAACCACCGTTCGAGCAGTCGCCGGGTGTTCGCGGAGGGGGCAATTGACGCCGCCGTCTGGCTCGCCGGCCAGCGGCCCGACCTGTATGGCTTTTCGGATGCCCTGGAGGTGGGCGAATGAGCCTCGAAGCCGAGATCGGATCCCTCTGGACGGACTACCAGGATGGCGCCATCGACGCCACGTCCGCCGACGCCGACGACCTCGACACCCTGGATTCGTTCCTCACAGGACTGGAGGCCGGCGAGATCAGGGCCGCCGAAAAGGAGGGTGGCAGCCACACCGACTGGGAGGCAAACGAGTGGGTGAAGCAGGGAATCCTGCTGAACTTCGGACTGCGGGAGACCCACCCCCGCGAGCACGGCGGCGTCGCCTACCACGACGTCCTCCCCCTGCGGTGGACGGGAGACCTCGCGGACCGGGGCACCCGGAACACGCCCGACGGGACGACGATCCGGCGGGGTGCGTATCTCGGGTCGGACTGCATCATGATGTCGCCCTCCTTCGTCAACGTCGGCGCGTACGTCGGTGACGGCACCCTCGTTGATTCCTGTGACACCGTCGGCTCGTGTGCGCAGGTGGGGTCGAACGTGAAACTCGGCGCGAACACCCTCGTCGGTGGCGTGCTCGAACCGGTCGAGGACGCCCCGGTGATCATCGAGGACGACGCCGCCCTCGGAGCGGGGTGTCGCGTCACCTCCGGGTTCGTCGTCGGCGAGGGATCGGTCGTCGGCGAGAACACGCTCCTCACTCCGCGCATCCCCGTCTACGACCTCTTCGAGGAGGAGGTCCTGTATGGCCACCTGCCACCCGAACGCCGGGCGTTCACCCGGTTCGTCGAGTCAAGCGTCGGCGAACACGACCTCTTTGAGGGAGGGGCCTACAAGCCCGCCGTCGTGGCGACCGACGTCGAGGAGGAGACACTGGAGGCGACCGAACGCGAGGCGGCGCTACGGGAGTGATACTCCACCGGTGGGAGACTCCTCACCTTCGGAACCGTTTTGTGTGTACGTACACGTACACAGATTCATGGGAACGAAAACAATCTCGCTGGCGGACGATGCCTACGAGAAGCTGAAGGCACGAAAGCGGGAAGGGGAGAGTTTCAGCGACGTGGTGCGTCGGCTGGCCGGCGGCGTCACGCTGGCGGAGTACCACGGCGCGATCGAGGCGGAGACGGCCGACGAACTGGAGACGGTCGTCGAGCGACGTCGCGAGGAACGCGCCGATACGCACCGGGAGCGCGTCGATGATCTCGCGGACGCCTTCGAGGAATGATTCTCGACTCGACGTTCCTGATCGACGTGTTGCGGGGCGATGCTGCCGTGTCGGATCTGATCGAGGAGATCGACGCGACCGGGACGCCGTTCGTGAGCGCGGTGACGGTGATGGAACTCCACGAAGGGATCCATCTCGCCGATGCCACGGACGCCGAACGGAAACGGGTCGGGGACCTGCTTACGGGAATCAACGAAATCCCGTTCGACCGTGACTGTGCCATACGAGCCGGGAAGATCAACGCCGAACTCGTTTCGGCCGGCGAGCCGATCGACGAGACGGACGTGATGATCGCGGCGACGGCGCTGGTCCACGACCATCCGGTCGTCACACGCAACGCCGATCACTTCGAGCGCGTGGCGGACCTGTCGATGGCGACATACTGATACTGTCGGTCACACGTTCGTGGAGGATCGCTCTGGGAGTGACGCTTTCGGATGGAACCCTCACCGCTATGGCAGGCGATCGACGTCCGAAAGCACCGCACTCGCCGTCTCCGGGCCGCCGGCGCCCCGCCCCGAGAGGTTGAGGCGGCCGGCGTTTTCGGTCTCGATCTGGACGATGTTTCGGGTGCCCGACACCGCGAGCGTACCGTGCTCGGGGACGAGCCGTGGCCCCACCCGCACCGACTCCCGGGTCGCCTCTCCGATCAGTCGCACCGTCCGGCCGTCCTCGGCGGCCAAATCGAGGGCGGTTCCCGGCACGCCGGTGATCCCCTGTACCTCCGCGTCCGCAAGCGAGAACCCGCCGTCCGCGAGGACGTTCGCGACGATCACGCATTTCAGCGCGGCGTCGGTCCCCTCCACGTCGAAGGTCGGGTCCGCCTCCGCAACGCCGAGATCTTGGGCCTCCGCGAGGACGTGCTCGTAGCCCAGCCCCTCCGCGGCCATGCGCGTGAGAATGAAGTTGGCGGTGCCGTTGAGTACGCCCCGGACCGCCGTCACCTGCCCCGGGCCGTAGTCCTCGATCGTCGATATCGCGGGAATCGCGCCCCCGACGGTGGCCTCGAAGCGGACCGTGCCCGCGCTCGCCGCCTCGATGGACCGGAGGTCGTCGTAGCGTTCCGCGACCGGGCCCTTGTTCGCGAGGACGACGTGGCGGTCCCGGTTCAGCGCGCGCTCGACGTGGCCAAAGCCCGGCTCGGCGTCGCCGAGGGTGGTCGGCGTCGCCTCCACGAGGGCGTCGTAGTCGCCTTCGAGCGCCTCGGCGGGGTCGTCGTCGCCGACGGATCCCTCCTCGCGCTTCCGGGCGAGCGCCGCGTCGACGTCGATCCCGTCGTCGTCGATCCTCGCAGACGTGGAGTCAGCGAGCGCGGTGATCGTGTGTGCGCGGTCGCCGGCGAGTTCGGCGACCGATCGCCCGACCGCGCCCGCGCCCATCACTGCAAGGTTCATTCTCCCACCTCCGCGGGTTCGATGACCTGGAGATCCTTCCCGTCCGTCACCGACCGGACGGCGGCGATAGCGTCCGCGACGGTGCCGGATTCAGCAGCCAGTCGCAGGCGCGCACTCGACATCTCCCCGGTCTCGTCCGGCGCCGTGAGTGCGAAGTCCACCACGGTTGCGGTCGAGCACTCCTCGATCCGCGAGAGGGTGTCCGAGAGGTCGGTATCGACGAGGTGGCCGATCAGGAGGAGAACGACATCCTCGCCGTACGCCTCCGCGCCCGCCTGGATGACGTTGATTCCCTCAGCGCGAAGCGCGGCGACGATTCCCTCGAAGCGGTCCGGCGGACACTCCAGATCGACCTCCACGGGAATGTGACCGCGGGGGGTCATCGAACCGCGCTCGTGGTAGATGGACAGGAGGTTGCCGCCGTTGTCGGCGATCGGCTTCAGAGCGCGCAACAGTTCACCCGGGCGGTCGACGAGTTCGAGCCGGACAGTGTACGGCCGGACGTCGTCGGTCCCCTCGCTCATCGGTACCCCCCCCTTCCGGCGTTACCCCGAAGACGGGACGGGTTCCGGACGCATCGCATATTCACTTCCAACGCCGGAGGCCTGATAAACCAACCTTTTCCGGATCAGGCCGGAGTATACGGGTCGACAGAACTGTTGATAGAATTAGCCTCCACCGTACCCGGCGAATATCTATCAGGACTTCTGTCGACCCGTATATACTGTCGGACAGAGACATTAATAATCGACCCCCCGAGACGGGGGGCCTTCGAATTATCAATACTTCTGTCCGACAGTATATACACCCGGACGTGACTCTGTAACGCGCCACGACACCAGATCAATGCGTTCGGCTCGTGATACCAGGCGTTTTCGCCAGTAATAACAGTTGGTCACCTCACACTGAAACGTATGGCGCCCGAGAACGCGGTCGAACTGGACGTCGAGGCGGCGAGCGACCTGTGTTCGTCCGTCGTCGGCGAACTCTCCTCAGCGATCATCGCCGAGGACGCGTTCTTCGAGACGATCCTGTACGGAGTTCTCTCGCGGGGCCACGTCCTGCTGGAGGACGTCCCAGGCACCGGAAAGACCCTGTCAGCGCGGAGCCTCGCGACCGCGCTCGGGCTTTCCTTCTCGCGGATCCAGTTCACGCCGGATCTGCTGCCGGCCGACGTCACTGGCACCCACGTGTTCGAGGAGTCGACCGGCTCCTTCCGGTTCACCGAGGGACCTATCTTCGGCAACGTCATCCTCGCCGACGAGATCAACCGCGCACCGCCGAAAACTCAGAGCGCGCTGCTGGAGGCGATGGAGGAACGCCAAGTCACCGTCCAGGGAAACACCCGGGAGTTGCCGGAACCGTTTTTCGTCATCGCGACCCAGAACCCCGTCGAACAGGAGGGTACGTTCGAACTCCCCGAGGCGCAGGTCGACCGGTTCGACGTGAAAACGTCGATCGGCTATCCCGACCGGGAGGGCGAGGCGTCGCTTCTGTCCCGCCGTGCCGACCGGGAGTCCCGCAGCCCGTCGGTCGGGTCCGTGCTGACCTCCGAGGAGGTGACGGCGCTCCGAACGGTACCCGAAACGATCCACGTCGAGGACGACCTCATCGAGTACATGGCCGACATCGCGGCCGCGACACGGGAGCACGCCGACGTCGACGTCGGCATCTCTCCCCGGGGGACCCAGCGGCTGTTCGAGGTGTCGCGGGCCCGGGCCACGCTCCAGGGCCGGGAGTACGTCGCCCCGGAGGACATAAAACAGGTCGCCCACCCGGTGTTGGTTCACCGGCTCATCCTGCGGCCGGAGGTCCGCGTGGAGGGAACGAGCGGCACGGACGTGATCGACTCGATTCTGCGCCGAGTCACGGTGCCGACGGGCGAGTAACAGGGCCGGTTACAAGTCATTTCGGGCGCGTCATGCAGTGTTTCTCACGGCACTCCGGGATCCGGGAGTCGTCGCTCACCCCGACGAACGGGGGGAACCGGCAGTATCATACTGTCAGCTGTACAGACGGTACAAGGCGACTGCCCCGGGGCTTGACCCCGGGGTGGGTTCACGTCCGTGGAGTATACTGTCGGTCACGACTCGATGGAGATATTCAACACGCCGAGGTGGCGAGTATCTTCATCGAGTCACAGCCGACAGTATCAGCAGACGAGGATCGACGAAGCTAGTTCCCTTGGATCGCGTCGATGACCATTGCGGCGGCGACGATCGCTTCCTTTGGAACGCCACTCGCGTCGTCGATGCTGATGTCGTAGGTATCCCTCAGGGAGAGTTGTCCGGAGATATCGCCGACGTGATCCCCCTCGAGGTCCGTGATCTCGTACTTGTGGGGGAAGATCATACCCCCGAACGGGAGCGCCTGTCGGGCGAACGTCACAGCCGCACCACGGGAGTTGATCTCCGCGATCTTCGCCTCGGTTTTGGCGTTGCGGATCTTCCAGGTGTCCTGAAACGAGTCGAACTCGTTGTCGAGGATCACGATGTCCTCGCCGGTCTGGGCGTCCTTGAGCACGTAGTTGGAGGCGACATCGCTCATACTCGAAGCCTTGATTGTGAACACCTCGTTTCCGTCCGCGTCGACGAACGGAAACTCCTCTTTCAGCTTGAGCATCTTCTCTTTCCCACGGACAACGACGTTTCCGTCTGGGTCTTCGGCACGGTACTTGTTCCGGACTGGCGACTGTACGACGGTGTACTCGTCTCCGCTGAGATCGACACCACGGATACTGCTTGTCTCGGTCGTTGACATCGCAAATAGTAGTTCTGCCGACACTCGTATATAACGCCCCGGAGCGTCTCAGGGCCAGAGATAGAACACTGGTATTCGCCACGAGTGGTGAATTGCTTCACGAACGTACAGTCGGTAT
>JBDGQL010000060.1:0-7565 GCA_042219105.1 Karumarchaeum halophilus (SeqCode)
CTCGCCGCCACCGGGGGTGGCGATCACCGGTAAACAGCTACAACAGACATTATGTCACCCGGGGAGGGCCGTGTGTATCCTCCCAGCGCACCAAGGACGGCTCCCAGTCTGTGCTCGGCGACCGAAATAACCAACCGCATGACTGTGCGTCCAGATATCAGGCAGAAATCTTGATGAAATGGCCCCAAATGTTCTTATATATTGATATGTAATGCATATCGCCGGCGTTAAGAGGACTGAGCGGTGACTGGGTGATAATGACGGATGCGTTCGATCGGTTAGGTCCGTCCCGGGACGGGATTGCCGCAGTACTCCAAGAGGCCGGACTGTCAGGGGCCGGCGGCGGCGGGTTTCCCACGTACGCCAAGTGGGAGTCGATCGGGGACGCGAACCACCTTCTCGTGAATCATCAAGAGAGCGAACCCAACTGTTACGTCGACAGGTGGCTCGGCCGCGAGTATGCCGGAGAATTCGCTGCGCTGTTCGATAGCCTGCTTGGAGCGACGCTCGACACCGTCGT
Organism: Karumarchaeum halophilus (SeqCode); assembly: GCA_042219105.1. Classification (GTDB taxonomy): domain Archaea; phylum Halobacteriota; class Halobacteria; order Halobacteriales; family Hikarchaeaceae; genus CAYSJP01. The sequence goes on from JBDGQL010000060.1 coordinate 521, forward strand.
GATCGGTGCCAAGCGGACGGACCGGGATCCGTGGCTCCGGCCACTCGAAGAGGCCACCGGCGGAAGCGTCCGGATGCCCGAGAACCTCCCGATCGACCCCGAGGCCGAATCGGGGATCGTGTTCGCGTACACGGAGAGTACCTACGAGTGTGGGATGGAGAACATCCTGTTACAGCGGGTTGCCGACACCCTGCTAGGAAAGGACCTCCCGGTCGATTACGGCTGGATCGTCCAGAACACCGAAACCGTGTACAACATCTGGCGGGCGCTCACACAGGGCGACCCCGTCCTGTCCACGTATGTCCACGTCGACGGATACCTGGCCGACGGGAGTCGCGTCCCCCACCGGATGCTCGAGGCGCCGGTCGGAACATCCGCGGCGTCCCTGTTTGCGGCCGCCGGCGTGAATCCCGACTCGCTTGCGAGCGATCGCGTTCTGGTCGATGGCGGTCCGGGCTGGTGTTTCAAGGTCCAGCGGCCCGCGGATCGGTACGGCGTCCGCAAGCGTAGCAACTGCCTCATGTTGCTCGACCAGGAGGACGTCGCGGAGAACACGTACGGGAACGGGCGGATCGACGTTCTCGATCCCCTCGAGTGGTCGCGTCCGGATCCGGCTACCGAACCGGTACGCGTCGACCCCGACCGCGTCCACGTCCCCATCGTCACGAACGAAACGTACGGCGATCTCATCGCCAGATCGGAGCCGGCCGTCGAGTTCGGCGACGATGTCTCGCGGGGGCAGGTCGTCGCCGAATCCGCCCCCGAGGGCAAGGGGTTCAGCGTCGCCCACCACACGCCGCTCAGCGGCGAGGTGGCCGACGTGACACCCCGCGAGGTCGAGGTCCGTCGCCACTCGGTCTGAGTCGGGAAGCGTTCGATCGATGCAACCGAGCGCAGGCTTTTCATGCGCGCTCGCCCGAACAGGTTCATGAACGCTGCCATCGACGCGGTCAGGGTCGCCGGGACGCCCGACGGCCCGGTCCCAGTGGTTCTCCTCGGCCCCGACAACGCCCCGGCGGAGGGAGGAGACGACCTGCTTCCTATCTTCATCGGTTTCGACGAGGCCGTCAGCATCGCCCGTGGCCTCGACGCCGAGAGTATCGGCCGGCCGCTCACTCACGACCTGCTGCTCGATACGATCGAGGAACTCGGCGGACGCGTCACGCAGGTCGTCGTCTCCGATCTCGACGACGGCACCTACATCGCCGATGTCCATCTCGACACGGCCATGGGGTCGTCCGTGGTGGTAGATGCGCGCCCGAGTGACTCGCTCGCGCTCGCTGCCCGGACGAACGCTCCCATCGAGGTCGCCGAGAACGTCTTCGAGGAGGGCCGGGCTCCACGCGAGGAGTTTGATGCCCTCGACGACATCCGCGACGTGGTCGAACTGGTGCCGGGATCAGGAGGCCCGGACGTCGCATGAAACGGGAGGAACAGTCAGGCACCGGCCCGACGGATGCCGACGCGGTCCTGGCAGAACTGTTTGCCGTCATCGAGGACCGCAAGGAGACCATGCCGGATGACTCCTACACTGCCGACCTGCTTGGTCACGAGAAGGGCGAGGACGTGATCCTGGAGAAACTCGGCGAGGAGTCCACGGAGCTGATTCTCGCGGCGAAGGGCGGCGAGGAGGCCGAGATCGCCCACGAGGGCGCCGATCTCGTGTATCACCTGCTCGTCCTGCTCGCGGCGACGGACGTGGAGTTAGAGGCGCTGCTGTCCGAGTTGCGGGAGCGACGATAGCTCCCCCGACAGCCCGCGCACCCGGGATCGAACGGACGGTCTTTTACCTCCCGATGTCGTAACGAGAATAGTGATTTTCGAGGCGCTCCCGACCACGCCACGGTCGGACGAGTTGATCGACCAGGCATTCTCGCGGGCGGCCCGGTCCGGACGTGCGAAGGACGGCCGGGAGGCCCAGGAGTCGATGCTCCAGACGGCCTCGAACGTTCTCTCCGATAACGTCGAGAACGTCGTGACCGCGTGGCCGGACTTCGACGCGATCGACCCCTTCTACTACGACCTCGCGAACGCCGTGCTGGGCGGGATACCGGGGTTCGATCCCGCCGAACGTGACGCCGAGGATGCGGTCGGCGTTCTCCGGGGATACCTCGCGGAGTTGCGGTGGGCCGCGAACAAGACCCACGAGATCGGCCGCGAATACCAGGCCCGGGTGCGCGGGACGAGCGTCGACACCGCCCGGAAGTTCCGCAAGCAGGCCTTCGCCCGGATGGCCGACGTGATCGAGCAGGTCGAGACGGAACTCGAACGCGTCGGGACCGCCCGGGACGAACTCCGCCAGCTGCCGGACATCCGCCCTGACGAGCCCACGATCGTCGTCGCGGGCTACCCCAACGTCGGCAAATCCTCCTTCGTGAACGCGGTCACCCGCGCCACAAACGAGATCGCGGAGTACCCCTTCACCACCCGCGGGATCAACGTCGGCCACCTCGAACGCGACCGGATCCGGTACCAGCTCGTCGACACGCCCGGCCTCCTGGACCGTCCCGAAGCGGAGCGAAACGACATCGAGGAGCAGGCCGTCAGCGCGCTCGTTCACGCCGCCGACGCCGTCCTCGTGATGGTGGACGCGAGCGAGACCTGCGGCTACCAGCTCGACGCTCAGCTTGCGTTACGGGACGCAGTCGCCGAGCGCTTTGCGGTGCCCGTGCTCACGATCTGCAACAAGGCCGACCTCTCGACGGCGGTCGAGGCCGACGCCTACACAAGCGTCACTGCCGAGACGGAGGTCGCCGGAAGAAAATCCGCGGACGCCGGCAGACACGTCGAGTCCCTCGATTCGGTGCTCGACCGGGCGGTCGAGGCGGTCGGGTACGAGCCGGAGTTGCCCTACGAGGGCTAACTCGAGCGTTCGGCAAATGGCAGAGGATATAAGCGTGAGACGCGTAGTGTATGGTACCCTCTCCGGTTTCCCGGAGGTGCCCTTCACTCCACGCATGACAGAACACGACTCACGAACGGTTTATCGGCTTCACTCGACGATCGAGATGCCCCTCGAAACGGTTCACGAGCACTTCGAGGATCCGGATCTACCCGAGGGAATCACGGACATCGAGATTACCCGGCGCAACAACACGCTCATCATCGACGCCGTTCCAAAGGACGACAGCATCAGCAAGTACACGCCGACGGCACAGCTCAAGGCCACCGTCTCGGAGAAGCGCGTCGAGGACGAGGACGCCGAGCCACAGGAACCCGAGGAGGGCGGTCTCACGTGGCGCTCCCCCGAGGAGGAAGCGGAGGTTCCGACAAAGCTCGTGGAGTACGCGGGCTTCAAGGGAACCCGCGGGGCCGTCCTCCTGAACACGGTTCTCCAGCACGCCATGTTCGAGATCCTGTGTGACCTCGCGGAACAGGCCGAGCGCGGGACGCTGACCGCGATCGTCGGCCACGAGGACAACCTCGAAGTGACCCGCATCGTCGATGGCGAGGAGCGCCCTGCGACGATCGAGGTCATCGAGGACGCCCCCGATAACGAGGCGGGGATCAACTGGCGCGACAACGAGTTCATCGAGTAAACGGGTCGACAGGAGCCTCGATAGATATTCGCCGGGATCCGGCGGAGGCGAATTGCATCAATCGTTCTGTCAACCCGTATACGGACAGTCAGCCGAAGAAAACCCGATCGGCTCCACCCCCTGGCGTCTCGCAGTCGTTTCTCCCGAGTCCACGTCCACGAGCATCGCCTGTCCGCCGTACTGGTGTGTCCGGTCGTGTCCGCGGACGACGACACAGGAGACGTCCTCGGGAACGTCAATATCGGCCGACCGGGTGAACTCCCGGGTGCCGTGGGCGTGGGACAGGTCCCGTCGGCCGAGGCGCTCGCCGTCGAGGGTCTCGGCCTGCCACCAGTTCGCGTACCCCTCTTCGCCGTCGTCGTCGTGGATCAGCGTCACGCCGACGTCGAAGGTGCGGCCGTCGGTGGGTTCGAGTTCGACGCCGGTGACGTTCGCCTCCCGGAGATCAAGATCAGCCGTGTCCGTCGGGGATTCCGTTTTCGTGACCTCGGTCGGGGAACCGCCCTCGGGGTCGTCTCCATCGACACAGCCAGCGAGTGCCGCCACCACCCCGGCGGCCAGAACCTCCCGTCGTCGAAGGCGCATGTCACAGCCGAACGTCCGGAGGATAAAAAGCGCTACCTGCCCCGGCTGGGCGTCTCGCCCGCTGGAGAACCGCCGATGAGAGACGCACCCCACCCGGCGCACCACGACGAGACACGGATAGCACTACAGCAACTTTTTTGATTTCCTGACAATTACCGAGTCATCATGGAGCGGGATCCGGATGATGACGTCGTTCAGTTCCTCGCGGGAGACGGAACACGCGAGGAGATTAGGGTGCTAGCCGTCGACGACAACCGGAATTTCGTCGAACTCACTGCCGAGTCCCTGGAACGTGAGGACGATGCGTTCACCGTCCTGACGGCAACGAGCGCGGCGGACGGTCTGGATCGACTCGACGCGGACCGCGTCGACTGTATCGTCAGCGACTACGACATGCCCCGGATGGACGGCATCGAGTTCCTCCGAACGGTCCGGGACGAACACGGTGACCTGCCGTTCGTGCTGTTCACGGGAAAAGGGTCGGAACGGGTCGCGAGCGACGCGATCTCCGCCGGCGTGACGGACTACCTACAGAAGGGCTCCGGATCGGAGCAGTACGAACTGCTGGCCAATCGGATCAGGAACGGCGTGGCGGCCGACAGGGTCGAGCGGAAAGCTTCCGACCGGCTGCACGAGCTGCAGCAGGTTCTGAAGACGGTCCCGACGGCCGTGACGCGCGTCGACAGGAGCGGCGAAATCGTCTACGCCAACCGGGAGGCCCAGGAGAACCTGGGAGTCGAGCCGACGGAGGCGGTCGGTCGAACGTACGACGATCCACAGTGGAACATTACGGATCCGGACGGGGAGCCGATACCAGAGGAGGAACTCCCGTTTCGACAGGTGTTGGACACCGGCGAGCCAGTCAAGAACTACCGACATAACATCGTTGACGGAAGTGGCACGCGCCGGACCATCGAGGTGAACGGAGCACCGCTGTTCGACGACGGCACCGTCGAGAGCGTGGTGTTTTCGATCACCGACGTCACCGACGAGATCGACCGCATCCGGGAACTCGAACGCTACGAGACGTTTCTGGAGAACTCGCCGGACTTCGTCACGGTCCTGGACGAGTCGGGCTCCGTCCAGTACCAGAGCCCCACTCCCGAGGACGTCGCCGGGTTCGAACCCCGAACCCTGATCGGTGAGGCGCCCGAAGAGTACATCCATTCGGACGACCGGGAGCGCGTCCGGTCGGACTTCGAGCGCGTGCTGGCCAGCGATCCCGAGGAGACGATCCGGACGGAGTTCCGACTCAGCGTCGCGAGCGGGAAGTACCGGTGGTTCGAGAACCGGGCGACGAACTACCTCGACAATGATTCGATCGACGGCATCATCGTCGCGACGCGGGACATCACGGACCGCAAGGAAGCTGAGACGTACCTCGCCGAGTACGCCAGCACCGTCACACAGCTTCAGGAGTGTACACAGAACCTCCTCGAGACGACCGACCTCGACGACGCCGCGGACGCCACTATAGCGGGCCTCAAAGACGCGTTCGAGTTCGACCTCGCCGGCGTGTGGATGGCCAACGCGGACCGGACCGAACTCGAACCGATAACGCTCACCGACCGAACTCAGGAACTGATCGAGGATCCTCCGGTGTACTCCGCCGAGATGGGGTCGCTGTCGTGGGAGGCGTTCGAGTCCGGACGAGCGCGTGTGATCCAGGACATGGCGACCCACGGGAACAGGTACAATCAGGACACGCCGATCAGGAGCGAACTGATCGTTCCGCTCGGCGAGCACGGGGTGTTGAACATCGGGTCCACGGACACGTCGGCCTTCGATCGGCAGGACCTCCATCGCGTCGAGGTGTGGGGGAGTCTGGTCGAATCGACCCTCGCCCGACTCGATCAGATCGAGCGACTTGAGGAGCGAGAACAGGAGCTACAGCGGGAACGCAATCGACTCGAGGAGTTCTCCAGTTTCGTCTCCCACGACCTCCGGAATCCGCTCAACGTGGCACAGCTCCAGCTGGAGCTGGCCAAAGGCGAGGGTGAAAACACGCATCTCGTGCGGGCCGAGAACGCACTCGACCGGATGGAACAGCTCATTGGGGATCTCCTGACGCTCGCTCGACAGGGGGCGACCGTCGGAGAGACCGAGCCAGTTCCGCTGAGACAGCTACTTTCCGGCTGTTGGACCAACGTCGAGTCAGGGCGCGCGCGTCTGATCGTCGAGGTGGACGGAACGATACGGGCTGACAGGAGTCGCCTGACCAGCGTCGTGGAGAACCTCTTTCGGAACGCAGTGGAACACGGAGGCGAGGAGGTACGGATCACGGTCGGACGCCTCGAAGGGGACGACGGGATCTACGTTGCCGACGACGGGCCGGGGATATCCGAGGATGCGCCCGGGCGGGTGTTCGAGAGCGGGTACTCGACCACGGCGGACGGAACGGGGTTCGGACTGGCTATCGTCGAGCGGATCGTGGACGCACACGGGTGGGACATCGAGGTCACCGACGGCGCGAGCGGGGGGGCCCGCTTCGAGATCACGGGAGTCGAGTTCGTGAATTGATCAGAACGCGTCCGCCACACGTTCGCCGGTGTCGAGGCCGTTCGCGAGCGCCGCGTGGAGGCGTGGTTCGCCGGTGATCCAGTCGCCGGCACAGTACAGTCCCGCCGCCTCTGCGGTTCGGAGAGGTGTCTCGGGCGGGCCGTCCTCCGGCAGCGCGTATCGCCAGCCCTGGTGGTCGGTCCAGGCCGGATTCCGCAGGCGCTCCTCGCCGATGACGTCGGCGGCGACGTCCGCGAGGGCCGCGACGTTCGCGGCCGGATCCGCGTCATAGCGGTCGATTGACCACTCCTCGTTGGCCTGCACGATCAGCAGTGACTCGCCGTCGGGAACGTGACCGGCTTTGCACTCTTCGCGGGAGATCCAGCCGACTTCATGGTCCTTGTCCGCGTTCACCAGCGCGT
>JBDGQL010000082.1:0-7522 GCA_042219105.1 Karumarchaeum halophilus (SeqCode)
CCACTGGGCGTACTCAAACACGCGGCCGGCCCGCTGCTGCAATCGTCGAGTCCGGGGATAGGCTAATGACCACGTTACGTCCTCAAACGTCACGTCGCCATAGGGGTTGGGCTCGGAAGGGGAAGGTGCCCCGAGCGTGTACACCCGATCACAGTCCAGCGCGTCGGCGAGGTGGGTCACGAGGTACTCCGCGCCGCCCCAGGCGTTGACGTGCCAGTGAGCGACCGCGATCGAGAGGTCCTCGAGATCGCCCGGCGCGCCCGCCATACCATGACGGACCGGCGAGACCCACAAAAGCCTGCCGTCGTCACCGAACGCCTGCAATCCCCTCGAACGCTCGCCGCCGTCACCACTTGATCGCGCCGTACAGGTACCCCACCCCGACCGTCCCGGTGAACGCGACCAGCGCGATTAGCTGCAGCACGCCCGATGCGCTGGGGTTTCCGACCAGTCGCCAGAGCCGCCCGGGAACGAACTCCAGAAGCAGCTTCCGGAGGAAGTCGCTCTCCTCGCCGCCGGAGTCGGGGGCGAGCGTCTCCATGGCCCGTTTCGAGTACCCCTGCCAGAACGCCCGGTCGAACAGCCACGACGGGCGAGTCCGGTACGCGAACACCTTGTGGGCCACCTCGGCGTCGGGGACGTAGTAGACGCCCTGCCCGTACTCGGCGTGCATCCGGGCACACAGTTCCGTCTCGCCGCCCTGGAGGTTCGCGTCCCCCTGGCGGCCGCCGATCTCCGGGTCGAACCCCCCGAGATCGAGAAACACCCCCCGGCGAAAGGAGATGTTCGACCCGAAGGTGTTGCGCACCTCGCCCTCGCCGTCGGCGAACCCCCGGTGGGTGACGCCAACCAGCCAGTAGAACTCCTCGGGGAGAAAGGCGGGCTTTCCGGCGACCCACTCGGCGGTCATCTTCCCGCCGGCGGCGACGATGCCGTGGGCCTCGTAGGCGGCGGCGAGTTTCTCTATCCAGCCGTCCTCGGCGACCGCGTCGTCGTCGATGAACGCGACGACGTCGCCGCTTGCGAGTTCGGCGCCGCGGTTGCGGCTCTCGAGCAGACCGCGGTTCACGTCGTTGCAGTGGAGGAGAACGTCTTCGTGGCTCCCGTAATCCTCCTGGACGCGCTCGAACACCTCCTCGGTGCCGTCGACGACGACGACCAGCTCGACGTCGTCATGCGTCTGGGCGAGGACGCTCTCGGCGGCCTCCGTGAAGTGGTCGTACGCATCGGGCGCGTACGTGCAGAGAACGACGGAGACCAGCATGCCTGCATCATCCCGGACCGGGCGCATATGGGTTACGGTCGCCGGGACTGTGCCGCGTTCACGATCCGAACGCACTATCACCGGTTCGTCTCGTACTCGAGAGCCCTATCAGACCGCGCTCGATCCACGCGGTGGTCGCTTGGCGCCGCCCCGCCAGCGCAGGATTCGCAGTAGTGGTTCTCACCGTCCTCGACCGTCATAATGGGGATGCCGGCGATGGCCTTCTCCTCGCAGTATGTCCGCTTGACTCCGGTTTCGATCGATCGACCACAGGCCACGCAGGGTTTGTCGGGAAACCTGACGACGGTTTCGTCGGTCGAGCGAACGGTCCCGAACTTGGTGACTGGATGGCGGTCCTCGATTCGGCGCCGCGTCGGTGGAAACATATACAGCCCTCCGAGCAGGAGTGGAACGCCGAGGGCCCAGTTGAACGCGTCGAGCGGGTTCGAAACAACCATCGCCAGCCCGCCGAGCAAGAGCATCGTGCTGAAGACAATTCTCGTGACGCTCGTGGAGTCCGACCCCACGGAGTCCGTGGCGTCCGGGCCGTGGGTCGATCCGGGGGCTGCGCGAGTGTCGGCGTCCTCGCCGGCTGTCAGGCGGAGGCGGTCCGCGCGGTTCTTGTACCGGTGGAATCCATACAGGCAGTTTCCGATTCCCCCGGTGAAGAAGAACAGAGCAACGTGGACCGGAACGCTGCCGAAATCCCGGTCGACGAGGACGACGCTGTCGCCGTAGTCGTGCTCCATCTCCCAGCCACCAACGAGGTATGACTGGACCCGCTTGCGGAAGGCCGCCATCGCCGCCTCGGCGTCGTCGGCACCGTCCGGCCCAGACCCCGAGGACTCCTCGGGTGTGGAACTCCGGGAGTTCCCGGCGGCGGAAGCGGAGGCGTCGGCCTCCCCGAAACCCGGATCCCGGACGGCACCACAGTCAGAACAGAACCGGTCTTCGGACTCGAACTCCGACCCACAGACCCGACAGTACGCGGCGAGGGCGCCCCCGAGTGCCGACCCGCAGTCGGGACAGAAGTTCACGTCGTCCTCGACCACGTACCCACACTCGCGGCACTGTGATGCGTTCCCGTCGTCGCCGCCGACGGGGTCGTGCTCATCCATGCGCCTGCTGGATATGCGCTGCGGCGTTAAATTTGTTGACGTTCCATCCGAGAGGCTTCCGCCAGAGCCGACCCGAGCGAATTAAACCAGTACTCCCCTGAACAGACCTCATGAATGCGATTCTCGTTGGTCCGGATCGCGGACTCGGCGACGCCCTCGAATCAACCGGCATCTCACTCGCACGCATCGACGGTCCCGGAACCGGGAACGCGCTCGCATCGGCCGGCGTCGACCAGGCGGACCTGCTCGTGGTGACCGAAGTCGGGGAGGCGACCGCGGTCCCCATCGCGAAGGACGAAAACCCGGCCATCGATGTCGTCATCTACGCGCCCGACACGATGCCGGAGTTCGTCCGCGGCCAGGTCGACCTCGCGATCGACCCGGAGCTCCTCGACCCGGACGTGGTAGCGACGGAACTCGCGGGCGAGACAGAGTGATGGGGTCGGTTGTAAGTCATTTCCGGATCGACCGCACGACGGCGTGCGGTCGTCGCGGGACACAGTTCCAACCGACCCTATGAGAGGGGGACGCCATCAAAACAGGCTGTCGGCTGTGGCAGCGCCGACGACACTGAACATCGCGCCGACCGACACCGCTTTGAGCGTCGTCAGTACCATCTCTCGGAGCGTCGCTCCCGATATGAACGTCTCCGGAGCGGTGAAGATGACCGCCAGCAGGGCGACCGAGCCAAAGGAGACGATCATGAGCGAGACGAACCGGATGGGAACGCCGGCGACCCCAGCCTCACGGTCCGGGTCGCGGTCGTCGTTAGCCTCGTACAGGGCGCCGTAGCCGATCGCGAAGACGATGCTCACCGTCAGGAGGGTGTGCCACCAGCGCATGTTGCCCGCCAGCGTCCACACCTCCTCGGTGACGACGAAGGGGCCGGCAAGGAGAAACCCGCCCACGACCTGCTGGGCGGTGTCGGCGAGCGCGTACCGGTTCGTCTCCCGGCCCATACCTAAACGGATCGGGTGCCAGAATAAAACAGCGGCGACATCGCGGGGTCGGCTTTCCGCGGAGCCACCTACGGGGCGACGCCCACCGTCAGCAGCGTCCCCAGTTCGCGGTAGCGCTCGACCATCTCCGCGCGCGTCTCGAAGACCGTCGTGTCCGAGGCTCGGTAGGGAAACGCCTCCTCGGGCGGGATCTCGGTCTCCCGGTCGGGGAGGTTGTCCTGCCCGGCGACGTGCAGGCCAGCCGACCGGAACGCCTCGCGGTACTCCGCGCGGCTCCAGAGAGTGAGGTCGGGGTCGACGGCGTCGTCCCACTCGTGTGCGTACTCGTTTTCGTCGTAGTAGTCCACTGCACAGTAGAAGGTTCCACCGCTCCGGAGCACGCGGCGGATCTCACCGAGCGCGTCTCGAAGGTCGCTCGCGTAGTAGATGGCCTCCATCGAGAAGACGTGATCGACCGCGTTCCGGTCGAAGGGGAGCGCCCCGAATGCCCCCCGGACGAATCCGAGCCAGGTCGTGTCCGTGTATCCGCGGGCGTTGCGCAACATCTCTGGGGAGGCGTCTACCCCGTACCCATGGATGTCGTGGTTGGTTTCCGCCAGCGCGCGCAGCGCGTATCCCGACCCCGTCCCGAGATCGACGACCGTGTCGCCGTCCTCGACCGGCATCCGGGCAAGGGCTTGCTTCGCCGTGCGCCAGTGTCGCTCCTCCATGCCCCTGTCGCGGCCCGCCTCGGCCCACCGATCGAACTCCTCGCGAATACTCATACCAGCACGTCGGTGTGTGGACCCCAAAACGGTTCGCCCGGCCATGCGACGGCGCCGACCACCGAGTACATCAGTCGCGCCGGTCGTCGGGAAACCCGGTCGGGAGTGGCTCGGGACGGTCGGCGTCCGGTTCCAGACGAACCGAGCCCCGGCCCTCCGAGGACTCGCGAACGCCCGCCAGAATCCCGAAGACGTGGCGGGCAAAGGTCACGTTCGCACGCTGACTCCAGTCGCTCCGCGCGGCGCGGGCGAGGTCGGCGACGCCTGCTCCGCGGCCTCCGGTGTACTCGTGGGTGAGCGGAACCGTTTCGGGGTCCTCCCCGGATCGGTGTACCTCGACGGAGCCCTCGAAGTGATTGGGATCCGGAAGCGAGAGCGTCCCCTCGGTCCCGTAAAGTTCGAATACGGGCGCCGGAAACGTGGACCCCCCGGGCGTGTCGAAACTCGTCATCACGGTCGCGACCGCCCCGTTCGCGAACTCGACGATCGCCGACTCGTGGGTCGGGATGTCGGGGTTGACGCCGATAGTCTCGCCGCGGCGGGCCTCCGTCGTGATCGTCCGCTCGGCGTGAGTCCGTGCTGTCGCGCCGGAGACCCGGACGGCGGGCCCCAGCAGCGCGGCGAGTGCCGTCACGTAGTAGGGCCCCATGTCGAACATCGGCCCGCCCCCCTCGGCGTAGAATATCTCGGGGTGGGGGTGCCAGGATTCGTGGCCGCCCGAGGCCCAGATGGCCGTGGCCCCGACCGGCTCGCCGATGCGTCCGTCGTCGAGCACCGACCGGCAGGTCTGCAAGCCGGCCCCGAGGAACGTGTCGGGCGCCGATCCGACCAGCAGTCCCTCCCGATCTGCCGCCGCGACGATTGCATCGGCGTCCGCGCTGCTCGCGGCCATCGGCTTCTCGACATAGACGTGTTTGCCCGCGTCGAGAACGTCCCGGCAGGTCTCGGCGTGGGCCGAGGGCGGCGTCAGGTTGATGAGGAGGTCGATCGACTCCTCGGCGAGCAACCCCTCGGGATCGTAGGCCTCGAGGCCGTACTCCTCGGCCTTCTCCCGTGTCCGGTCGACGTCGATGTCGGCGCAGGCCACGACCTCGTAGCTCTCGAAGCGGTCGTTCCCACGCAGGTACGCGTCGCTGATGTTTCCACAGCCCAGCACCCCGGCAGCGAGTGGTTCCATGCTTCGTGGTATCCGGAAATGACTTGCGACCGACCCTATCAGTCACGCGATCAAAAGGATTAGGAACGAAGTCGCCGACCGTCACCCGGAACGCTCCGTCACCAGCGGCAGATCGCGTTCCCGCCACTCGGTCAGGCTGCCCTCGAAGAACTCGACGTCCTCGTACCCCAGGTGGCGCAAAACGAGGTACGTGTGGCTGATCCGGCGGGCGGTGTTGCAGTACAGGATCACGCGTTTCCCGGGCCTGACGCTGTAGGACTCGAGGATCGACTCCAGTTCGTCGCGGTTTTTCAGGCCCCGACTGTCGGGGTCGACCAAGTCCCGCCAGTCGAAGTTGACCGCCCCTTCGAGGTGGCCCTCGGCGTACTCCTCGGGCGTTCTCGTGTCAACGAGCACGACATCTCCGCCCTCGATCGCCTCCAGGACGCCGTCGGCGTCGATCAGCGGGCGGCCCTCGGGAACCGAGACGTCGTAGTCGGTAGCGGTCACGTCCGGGGGATCGGCCGTCGTCGGCTCCCGCTGGCTCCAGGCCGTGAAGTCGCCATCGAGCAGATGCACGTCGTCGTGACCGTACATGATCGCGGTCACGAGAAAGCGCGCCGCGAACACGCCGTGTTCGTCGTCGTAGGCGACGAGGGTGTCGCCCGGTCCGACGCCGGCCTTCGAGAGGAGGCTCCCGAACCGGTCGGCCCCGGGTAACATGCCGACGTCGCCACCCTCCTCGCGGAAGGTATCGAAGGGGACAGAGACGGCACCGGGAACGTGACCGATGGCGTCGAACTCCCATCCATCCCGGACGTCGACGATCACGACGCCAGGGTCATCGCGGCGGTCCGCGAGCCACTCGACTGAGGCGACGACGGGCGCGTCTCCTGTCATCGCGTATCGGTAACTTGCGAATCCGTATAGTTCTGTACGGTTCGACCTCGTCAGAGGAAGTGGCAACTTTTGCGCGAGCGGCGTTCAGAACAGAACAGTCACATCGAGCGCAGACGATCCACCGGAGTGCGTGGGGGGAAAACGAGAGGTAGGCGGATCAGCGCCGTCTGGGCACTACATAAAGCGGAAAATATGCCCGGTTATCAGCGTGAATGGCGCGATCTGCCGACATGGGTGGGTATTATATCGGAGACGGGAGTATGAAGATGTGCATGAGCGATTACGCAAACGACGTGCTCGTTTCGGCGGACTGGGTAGAGGAACGATTAGACGAATTCGAGAGCGACGACCCCGCACACCGGCTGGTCGAGGTCGACGTGGACACGGAAGCGTACGACGAATCCCACGCGCCCGGCGCGGTCGGGTTCAACTGGGAGACGGATCTGCAGGACCAGACCACCCGCGACATCCTCTCGAAGGACGACTTCGAGGAGACGATGGGCGAGGCCGGCATCTCCGAGGACTCGACGGTCGTCCTGTACGGTGACAACTCGAACTGGTTCGCGGCCTACACCTACTGGCAGTTCAAGTACTACGGCCACAACGACGTGCGTCTGCTCGATGGCGGGCGCGAGTACTGGCTCGACAACGACTACACGACGACCGACGAGGAGCCGGAGTTCTCCGCGGTCGAGTACGAGGCCTCCGGTCCCCGCGAGTCCATTCGCGCGTATCGCGAGGATGTCGAGAACGCGGTCGACCGCGACCTGCCGCTGGTGGACGTGCGCAGTCCCGAGGAGTTCTCCGGCGAGATTCTCGCGCCGCCCGGCCTGCAGGAGACTGCACAGCGCGGCGGCCACGTCCCCGGCGCCCAGAACATCTCCTGGGCCGCCGTGACCGACGACGACGGGACGTTCAAGGACCGTGACGAGCTCGAGGAGCTGTACGCCGAACACGGCATCGAGGGCGACGGCACGGTCGTCGCCTACTGCCGCATCGGCGAGCGGTCCTCCGTGGCGTGGTTCGCACTACACGAACTGCTGGGCTATGAGGACACGATCAACTACGACGGTTCCTGGACGGAATGGGGCAATCTCGTTGGCGCCCCGATCGAAAAGGGAAGCTGATCGGGCGAGCGGTTCGTCGGAACGCTCTGATATACGGGTCGACAGAAGTCCTGATAGATATTCGCCGGGTACGGTGGAGGCTAATTCTATCAACAGTTCTGTCGACCCGTATACCTCTCTCGCGTAGCAGACTGGCCGAGCGATGAGGGCGAGGATGTCCCCAGCCCGCGGGCGTCGTTTCGTGTTCACCCACTACGAGGCGGAGGCCCCACCCTCAAGGAGTGCAGGGCTTCC
>JBDGQL010000249.1:0-7490 GCA_042219105.1 Karumarchaeum halophilus (SeqCode)
AGCCTCCACCGTACCCGGCGAATATCTATCAGGACTTCTGTCGACCCGTAGAGAGGGCGCTACGCCAGCGCCACCCTAACTACTATTACCAGGCGACGAAACCTGCTAGCGGGACGTTACCAATGTACTCTACGCTGGGGTCGAGGAGGGGTCGGGGTCGCGTTGTCGATGACTCCCGTTTGTCTGATATACTGTCGGACAGAAGTATTGATAATTCGAAGGCCCCCCGTCCCGGGGGTTCGATTATCAATGTCTCTGTCCGACAGTATACTGTCGGTCACACGTTCGTGGAGGAGTTCGCCGCCCCGGGGTGTCGAATATCCCCATCGAGTCGTGACCGACGGTATGAGCCGACCGGTGGATGCGTCCCGAAGGGAGTCCAGTATGACTGACGACACGGACATCCGGGAGCGACTCGGTGAACTCGAATCGCTCGTAGAACGACAGCAGGAGACGATCGAAACGCAGCGTGACCGCATCGACGAACTGGAATCGACCGCGGATGACGGATCCCCCGACGGGGGTGAGGATGCGTCGGGAGGCGACCGGGGGCCGCTACCTCTGACCCGCCGGGGGCTGCTCGGCGCCGCGGGGACGTCACTCACGGGCGGGCTGGCGGGCTGTCCCGCCGATCCCCCGAACCTAGGGGGAGGAGGAGAACCGCCCGACGCCGAGGAGCCGCCCGGCGATGGCCCCGGCAGCGGTGAGTCTCCGGCCGTCAAGTGGGTCGAATCCGACCCCGAGGACCTGCTGCGGCCGGTCTCGCCGTACGTCGGGATCGACGTGGCCGACGTGCGGACGGAGCGCCTGAGCGGGAGCCTCACCGGCGGGAGCGAGATCACCACCCTCACCGGCGAGGGGCTGTCGGTCACGAGCGGTTCCCTGGGCGTCACCGTGGGCGAGGAGATCCGTGACGCGCTCGCCAGCAGGGGGGATCACGACCCGGCCGCGGGCGCGAAGTACCTCGCGACCGACACTGGCGACGTTCTCTTCGGGGATGACGAGAAGTGGCAGCCTACGTTCCTCATCGGGCGGACCACTCCGGGTAGCTTGGTGTTCGGACCGCACAACGCGGCCGGGAACGTAGCGGGATCGGTCGTGAGCGGCGGGTCCGGAAACGTTGCCAAGGGTGGACTTGCGGTGGTGTCGGGCGGGAGAGGAAACGCAGCCGGCGGGCGCTGGGCCACGGTGGGCGGCGGCCAGAGCAACCGGGCCAGTTCGATCCGGGCGACGGTCGCGGGGGGCGGGAGAAACACCGCTGCGGGAACCGCGTCGACGGTCGGCGGCGGCGACGACAACACGGCGACCGGCGACCGGGCAACCGTCGCGGGCGGCACCGGGAACACGGCCAACGGCGACTGGACGACGCTCGCCGGCGGGCGCGGAAACACGGCGAGCGGCCAGGGGGGAACCGTCGCCGGCGGCGCGGGCAACGCGGCGGACGGCCGGCACGCCGTGGTCGGGGGCGGCGCGGATAACGACGCCAGCGCCGGGGGGGCCACACTGAGCGGTGGCACCGGTAACGCCGCTCAGGGCACCGGATCGACCGTCGGCGGCGGCCGAGCAAACGCTGCCCGGGGCACGCGCACTGTCGTCGCGGGCGGGGTGGACAACGCCGCCAGAGGTAACCGGTCGACGATCGGCGGCGGCGCCGGAAACGAGGCGGTCGGGCGGGCGACCACCGTGAGCGGCGGCGCCAGCAACGACGCCCTCGGCGAGGAGTCGACCGTCGGCGGGGGCACGGCTAATGCCGCGGCCGGAAGGGCCGCGACGGTCGGGGGCGGCACCGACAACGCCGCTGACGGCGACCGGGCGACAGTCGTGGGCGGTACGGGGAACGCCGCCGCCGGCGCGGGATGCTTCCTCGGCGGCGGCGCGGACAACGCGGCGAGCGGGAGTCGCTCGGTGCTGGGCGGCGGCACTGGGAACCGGACCCGGGCCCGCCGGACGACGGTGGCGGGCGGCGCGAAGAACACGGCAGCCGGCGCAGCATCGACGGTGAGTGGCGGCACCGGCAACACCGCTGGTGGGAAGCGGTCGACAGTCGCGGGTGGCGCGGATAGCGCCGCGGATGGGACCGCGTCGGCGGTCGGGGGCGGTGTCGGCAACGCCGCGGTTGCCCCGGAGACGACGGTCGCGGGCGGCACCGACAACGTTGCCGACGCGACGGAGGCGACGGTCGGGGGCGGGACGGGCAACGCGGCCAGCGGTGACCGGACGACCGTCTCGGGCGGCGCGGACAACGCCGCGGATGGGTCCGCGTCGGCGGTCGGGGGCGGCGTCAGCAACCAGGCCCGTGGAACACGGACGACGGTCGCGGGCGGGACCGGAAACGCCGCTACCGGGACCGGGAGCGCCGTCGGTGGGGGGGCAAACAACACCGCCACGGGCAACCGTGCGACCGTCAGCGGCGGTGCGGAGAACGAGGCCGCCAGCCCCTCGGCCGCCGTCGGCGGTGGGACCCGGAACGCCGCTCGCGGTCGGGGGGCGACTCTCGGCGGTGGTTCCGGCAACGCCGCCGAGGCCCCGGAGTCGACGGTCGGTGGCGGAACCGAGAACGTAGCGACCGGCGACGGAGCGACGATCGCCGGCGGCGCGAACAACGACACGAGCGCCACGGAGGCGACGCTTGGCGGCGGCAGTGCCAACACCGCGAGCGGCGCCCAGTCGACCGTCGGTGGTGGCCACACGAACACCGCCCGGGCGATCAGAGCGACGGTCGCCGGCGGCGCGGACAACGCCGCACTGGGGGATCGATCGACGGTCGGCGGGGGGGCGGACAACGAAGCGGTCGGCCGGGATACGACCGTCGGCGGTGGCGCCGGAAACGACGCCCTCGGCGCGGAAGCAACCGTCGGCGGCGGCGCGACCAACGCCGCGGCCGGAGCGGCCTCCACGGTCGGGGGCGGCACCGACAACGCGGCTCACGGAGATCGCTCGACCGTTTCGGGCGGTGACGGCAACGCCGCGGACGGTCGGAAGTCGTTCGTCGGCGGGGGGACGAGAAACACCGCGAGCGGGAGCTGGTCAGTACTCAGTGGCGGCACCGACAACCGGGCGCGGTCCGTCCGGACCACCGTCGCAGGTGGTGCGAAGAACACGGCAGGCGGCGCAGCGTCGACCGTCGCTGGCGGAGTCGACAACGCGGCCGTCGGGAACCGCTCGGCGGTCGGGGGCGGCGTCAACAACGCCGCTCGCGGGGAAACGGGAACCGTCGGCGGCGGCGCGGACAACGCGGCGACCGCACCGGAGTCGACGGTCGCCGGCGGCATCGACAACGCCGCCGACGGCAACCGGTCGACCGTCTCCGGCGGTGCCGGTAACGACGCCACCAGCCAAGGGGGCGACCGTCAGCGGCGGGACGAAAAACGAGGCGAGTGGCACCTGGGCGACCGTCGCCGGCGGCCACGCAAACAGGGCACGCGGCATCCGGACAGCCGTCGCCGGCGGCGCGGAGAACGTCGCCAGCGCGGCCGGCGCGGCCGTCGGGGGCGGCCAGGAGAACGCGGCCCTCGCGGAAGGATCGACCGTCGCGGGCGGCGACGCCAACAAGACGGTCGGCCTGTTTGGCACCGTCGGCGGCGGCGCCCACAACACCGCGAGCGGGTTCGGCGCGACCGTCCCCGGCGGCGTCGCTAACGTGGCCAACGGCGAGTACTCCCTCGCGCTGGGTCGGTGTGCCGACACGAACGGCAACGACGGGGCCGTCGTCCTCGGGGACTCCACCGACACGACCGTCCAGGCGCAGGCGAGCGACGAGGTTCGCTCCCAGATGCCGGTGTACGCTCCCTCATTTCACACGACGAGCGCGCGCACCGCGAAGCAGGCAGTCGAGGCGGTCGATCCTCAGTCCGTCCTCGAGGAGGTGGCGTCACTGTCGGTCAACACGTGGGAACTGTCCCACGGCGACGGCGGGCGCCACATGGGGCCGATGGCCGGGGAGTTCCAAGACGCCTTCGACCTCGGCGACGCGGACGGATCGATCGCCACAGTCGACGCCGACGGCGTCGCGCTCGCCGCCATCCGGGGCGTCACGGAGCGTCTCGACGAGCGCGACGAGCGCATCGCGGAACTCGAGGCCGAAAACGAGGCGCTCCGGGAGCGTCTCGAACGCGTAGAGGCGCGCCTCGCGGCGCGTGACACCGACGACACGGACCTGAACAGCCAGCCAACCGACACCGACCACACGGAGAGAAGCTAACCATGCCAGACAGACACGGACCGATGCGGACGAATCGATTCAGAGTAGAGATAGACGGTCTCGCTGCCGCGGGGTTTCGACGCGTCGACCTCCCCGGCCAGGAGACCAGAGAGGCCAGATACAGGGAGGGCAACGAGAAACGGCCAACAGAGCGTTCGCTCACTGGGGGCCTGAACGGGGGGGCCGACCTCGTTCTGGAACGAGGCGTCAAAAAGGGTGAGACGATACTCGCCGACTGGTACAAGATGGTCGAGCAGGGGAAGTTGGGCGAGGCGAGACGAGTCATCGCGGTGGTTATTCTGGACGAGGAGGGACAGGCACAGTTACGGTACGAGTTCTCGAACGCCTGGCCGAAGCGATACGAACCACCGACGCTCGACGCCATGGCCGGAAACGTCGGAACCGAAACCCTCGTCGTCACCTACGAGGACATGCAACGCGTCTCGTAGCGTCTTCTCCGACTTCGCGCGCGATTTCCGGGCGTACGAGCAGGACGATTCCGTAGCGACTTGTCCCCCAATCAGACGACGTGCTCGACGTCATACGAACCCAGCCGGCGCACCCAGCCGTCCTCGGCGACGATGCCCTCTACCTCCCGCAGAGCGGCTTTCGTGCGCTCCTCGTAGAGGCCGGCCTCGAAGTCGATGTGAAAGAGGTAATCGCCCAAGCGGGTTCCGCTGGGGCGGGACTCGATGCGCGAGAGGTTGATGTCCCGGTCGGCGAACGCCTCCAGCAGTTCGAGTAGCAGGCCGGGGTAGTCGGTGCTGGGGTAGACGATGGCGGTGCTCTTGCCGCCGGCTTCGGAGCGCTCCCCGATGGGGGCGACGACGAAAAACCGTGTGGCGTTGGAGTCGGTGTCCTGGATGTCCTCCGCGAACACTTCGAGGCCGTCGTGGGCGGTGTCGGGGTGGGCGATGGCCCCGACTGTGGGATTCTCCCGGGCGCGCTCGACGCCGCGGGCGGTGCTGGCGACCGCCTCCAGGCGGGCCTCGGGGTACTCCGCCGTGAGGAAGTCCCGGCACTGCGCGAGCGCCTTCGAGTGGCTGGCGACGACGTCGAACGCCTCCGACTGGGCGATCAGCGCGTGGCGCACCGGCGTGACGACCTCCCGGACGACTGCGACCTCGTGATCGACCAGCGCGTCGAGGCTCTCGGTGACGCTACCGTCGATGCTGTTCTCGATGGCGATCACGCCCCGGTCGAACTGCCCCGCGGCGACCGCCTCGACGATGCCCGCAACCGACTCCCGGAACGATACGTCCTCCGCGACCGCCTTGGCTGCCCGGTGTGAGTAGGTTCCCGCCGGGCCGAGCGTCACCGCGTTCATACCCACCCTGTCGGCGGTCGGGGAGAAAAGCGCGTCGGGTCACCACGTGACGGCCAAAAGGTAGACAACCATTCCCCCGGAAGCGGGCGCATGCACCCTGCCTCGTGGACCGTCCTGCGCACGCCGGGGGCCTGGAACTGGCGCTTCTGGTCGGGTCCGTCTATCTACTCCTGTTCGCGTGGTGGCTATCGAGGTTTCTCCGGGGGTATCTCGACGGGCGCGCCCGGACGTGACCGGCGAACCGACGCGCCTATGCTGGCGCCGACCGAACGAGACGTATGAATCGTGAGGGGCTGGCGTACGGGCTCCTGTTTTCAGTCCCGCCCGCGATCGGTATGACCGGATTCAGCGTCATGGCCACGGGCGGCGGCCTGATGAACCCCATCGCCGCCCTCATCGGCACCGCGACGTTCGGGATCATCTTCGCGTTCGTCTACGTCGCCGCGACCCGCGGACAAGCGAACGAGAACCGGTCACCTGGGACGATCTGACGCGCACTCCGGTCCCGGCTCACACCGTTTCCCCGATCGCGAGCACGAATCCGGCGTCGATGGTGAGCCACTCGGTCGTTGGGTTCTCGGAGTCGCTGGGGTGGACCGTCACCATCTCCGGGTCGTCCGGGTCGTCGTACGTCGACTCCAGTTCGAACTCCGGAGGCAGGTCGAGCGAACGACTCCCACCACTGCGTTCCGTGCTCGCGCTCATCGAACCCATCCCCCGTCACCGCGTGCCGTTCCACGCTTCGATGCGAGCGCCGTGCATAACCTCGCAGTCGCCCTGGAACGCCGGGGACTGCGCGGATCGTCGGTTACTGCCATATTAGATCACCTATACTAACCTGATGACTTATAGTAACTTATATTCTCGCCAACCGTCCGTTCACCCACTTACCTGGAAGTGATCCCAAGGTGGCTCTTCCCTAACTGATCGAAACAACGATCAGATTAGCGATATTATTACTGGTTGGCGTGCAAGATGTAACGCGCATAGATGGCGATTCTATCCTATCAAATTTAGATATATTAGAAATCGGGGTGACAGATACAGCGCGCGAATTGCTCACTCACATTTCTCGACATCGGTAATTTCGAACCGGGGCCCGCTATCCTCGCTCTCGGTCACGATAATCTCCCACCCGTGCGCGTCGGCAATCTGCTTGACGATCCGTAAGCCGAATCCAGTGCCATCCTCATTCGTCGAGTATCCTGCCTCGAAGACCTCCTCACGGTCAGACTCAGGGATGCCGGGGCCGGTATCCGCCACGTAGAAGCCGTTGTCCATCGCGCCGACGGACACTGTCACGTCGTCGCCGCCGTGTTCTATGGCGTTTCGGTAGAGATTCTCGAACAGTTGCTGGATCCGACTCCGGTCGGCTTCGATGACCTGTGATGCGTCGGCGTCGAGTGTTGCTTGTCGCGTCTTTACAGTTTGCCAACTTTTCTTGGCTACGTTCGCAAGTCCAATCGGTTCGACCTCATCAACTTGGTTGCCTTCTCGTGCCAGTGTCAACAGGTCCTCAATGAGCGTGTCCATCCGGTCAAGTGCCTGTGCGACATCGTCGATATGGTCACTCGCACACTCGTCCCGAATCAGTTCCAGCCGTCCGTCGGCCACGCGGAGTGGGTTCCGCAAATCGTGGCTGACGATGCTGGCGAACTCTTCTAATTGCTCCTTCTGGCGTTCGAGTTCCTGTCGCCGCTCGGCTTCCTCCGTGACATTCTGTGACAGCGCCAACCCGTAATTAATCTCCCCGTCGTCTGTTCGCACAGGCGTCGTCCGTACGCGGTACTGCTCTCCGCTGTACTCCTTTTCGTACGTGTGACTGGTTCCGTCTATTGTCTCTTGATAGTATTGAACCGTTTCATCGGCGATTTCCTCGGGAAACAGGTCGTGGGGTCCTGTCCCGATAACCTCCTCGGGAGAAAGCCCCACGGCCGACAGTTCCTGTCCACCAGCCCGGAC
>JBDGQL010000177.1:0-7467 GCA_042219105.1 Karumarchaeum halophilus (SeqCode)
CTAGAGAACGCCTTCTACCGGGACGGCTTGGAGACGTTCGCCGACGATGAGCTGATGGCCGCCGACGCGCTGTCGGTCTTCGGCGAGGAAGTGCGGATGCAGGTCCCCAGCCACCTGAAACGAGTCGGGAACCACGAGGCCGCCCACGTGAGTGCGCTCACCACGACGATCGAGAACCTCAATGGAACCCCAGTGATGGAGGGGGAGTACGAGTTCGGCTACAGTACGCCAAGCGAGTTCCTCGGGGTCGCAAAAGCACTCGAAAACACCGGGGTCGCGGCCTATGCGGGCGCCGCGCCGACGGTCTCGAACGACGACGTGTTTGCGGCCGCCATCGGCATCCACAGCGTCGAAGCACGCCACGCCAGTTTCCTCAACGCACTCAACGGGACGTCGCCGTTCCCGGACGGTGTCGATACGCCCAAAACCATGGCCGAGGTCACGGAGATTGCCGGACAGTTCATCGTTGAGGAGGAGGCACCGTCGACGCCGGAATCCGAGACAGCCTACTGGCAGGTTGACTTCGGCGAGGGCGAAAATCCCCCGGATCCTCCGTCGTACTGGCCGGACGACGTGATGGCAGCCATAGGGAACTCCGATGAAGGGGTCATGGGCCATCCATCGGCCTGGAGACAAGGAAACGACGGGCAGTTGAAGGACGTGACTATCATCAACAACTCGTTCAGCTTCGACAGCACGGACGATCCGACGTCGGTAACCGTCGAGTTCGAGATCGATGAGGGAGCCCCGACGCGTGACCTGCACATCGCGTCGTTTGTACTCCCTGGACCGTACAAACACTCCGAGATCGATCAACAGGAACTGCACGAGGTTTCAAGCGGTACGTTTGAGGGCGGCGAAACCGGCCAACTGACCGTGTCCGTTCCATAGCTACCCACGGTCCCTAATTCCTCGATGAGGAGGCCGTATTCCCGCCGGAACGCTCGGCGGCGACCTCGCATAATGACCGTTCTCATATACGGGTCGACAGAAGTCCTGATAGATATTCGCCGGGTACGGTGGAGGCTAATTCTATCAACAGTTCTGTCGACCCGTATACTGTCGGCTGTGACTCGATGGAGATATTCGCCACCCCGGGGTAACGAATTCCTCCACGAACGTACGGCCGACAGTATCAACACGCAGGTCGATTATTCCCGGTCAAAACGATGTCTCCCGGTCGATCAGGGGACGATCACGTTGACTGGTTCGTGTCCGGGTGTATATCAATCGATCCGCGTTCCCGGCGACTCCCCACCGAGAAAGGCCCCGAGACCGTCGAGATCGAACACCCACGCCGGGGCATCCATCGCAAGCAGTGCCCGGACCTTCCCGGCCATCCCGCCGGTCACGTCGGTCGCCGCGCTGTCCCCGAGGGCGTCGGCCACCGCTCCATACTCCTCGATCCGGTCGATCACCTCCTCGTCGGCATCGAGAACGCCGGGAACGGTCGAACAGAGGCCGACCCGGTCGGCGCCGAGGGCGTCGGCGAGGTGGGCGACGATCTCGTCGCCCGACAGCACCGTCACGCCCGCGCCGGCGTGGGGGACGACGTCGCCGTGGAGGACCGGCACGAACCCCTCATCGAGCAGCGCCTCGACCCCACCGGCGGGGAGGGTGAGGCCTCCCGAGGCGTCCCGGTGGGCGAGCGACAGCGGGTGGACCGGCACGGCGGGAACGTCCCGGTCCTGTAATCGCTTGAGGACGAACCGGTTCAGCGTCGTCATCGCGCCGTGAATCTCCACGGCGGCGCCCGCGTCGCCAGTTCCGGACTCGTTGCTCACGCCGTGGCGCCCGGCGTGGTGGTGGCCGAAACTCCCGCCGCCGTGGACGATCACGAGGTCCGCAGGCGCGTCGGTGGTCTCCGCGCCGTCCGTCCCGGCGGTCGCGTTCACGGCGTCCGCGATGGCGTCCGCCGCCCGGTCCAGCGCCGGGCCGTCGAGCGTCTCCGCGCGGTCCTTCTCGGTGATGACGCTCCCGCCGAGTTTGCAGACGGTGACCATGGTCAGGACTCCCGGCGGAGACCCGTCTCCGCGAGTTCGGCGCGGAAGGTGGCCTCACATTCGGGGGTGTGTTCGAGCGCCGTCTCGGTGGCATCGGTGGGATCGAGCGCGACGATGCAGCCGCCACCGCCTGCGCCGGTGAGTTTCGCTCCCGCGGCGCCCGCGTCGCGGGCCGCCCAGACCATCGCATCGAGCGTGCGCGAGGAGACGCCCAGCGCCGACAGCAGGCCGTGGTTGACGTTCATCAGACGACCGAGGTCGGGGGTCGCGCCCTCGCGGCCGCGGTCGAGCAGCGATTCGCCCTCCTGGACCAGATCGCCAATGGCGGTCACGGTGTCGGCGGCGAACCCGTAGTCGTTTTTGAGCGCCCGCACGCCCGCAACGAGTTCGCCCGTGTCGCCGGAGCCGCCGTCGTAGCCGATGACGAAGGGAAGCGTGGGCGTCTCGACGGTCCGGCAGTCGTCACCCTCGATGCGGACGCCCCCGCCCATCGTCGCGCAGAAGGTGTCGGCGCGGGACGCCTGGCCGTCCTGGACGTCGTACTCGACCTGGTATGCCCGGTCAGCGATCTCCGAGGCGGGGAGTTCGACTCCGAGTTCGCGGGTCGCGGCGTCGATTGCGGCGACGACGACCGCTGCCGAGGAGCCCAGTCCCGCGCCCAGCGGAATCGCGCTCTCGATCCGCACCTCGAAGCCGGCGTCGGGGGCATCGGCCGCGTCACGCACCTGCTCGATCGCGCCGGTGACGTAGCCCATCGCCGCCTCGACCAGGGGTTCCGCGACATCGACGTCGGGATGATCGTCCGGGGTGCCCTGGTACTCGACGGTAAATCCCGACAGCGAGAGGTCGTCAGCGTGGATGCGCAGCCCCTCGGGGCGCCGGTTGACGGTCACCCGGGCACGACGCTCAATCGCGCAGGGCACCGCGGGTTCGCCGTACACGACGGCGTGCTCCCCGAACAGGTACACTTTCCCGGGAGCGCTTGCGGTTGTCATACCGAAAATCACGCCCACCGGCGGCTTAAATTCCCACGATGTGCGACCGGCACGAACGCCGACGTCGTCCGGTTTCTCGAAGCCGATCCGGCGGTCGCCTTCGAGGTGTCGGCGAACGAGCCACCCTACAAGGGTGTCCGTAGCCGCGGGATGGCGACGATCACGCCCGACGAGGGAAAGAGCGTCCTCCGCGCACTGATCGAGCGCTATCTCGGCGACACGGATATACGGGTCGACAGAACTGTTGATAGAATTAGCCTCCACCGTACCCGGCGAATATCTATCAGGACTTCTGTCGACCCGTATACCCCGCCCGGACCACGACTCCTCGGAGCCGAACGGACGGAAGTCACGATTACGATCGATCCTGAACGGGTCCACTCCTGGGACTTCACCACCCGGATGTCGGAGTGACACTGGACAGTACACCCGGACACGAGACTTTTTAAGCTATTTCGAATCATGTTCTAATGCGTCACTCATGAAAATTATCGGTGGAGACACACGACTGTTCCGGATCGAACTCGCAATCGTCGTGATGGTCATGGTTGCGCTGATCGCTATGAGCGGGACGGCGGCGGCGGCGGCGAACTCCGCCTCGGTTTCGGCGTCACCCATGGTCGTGGAGATCAACGATTACACGGTAGTGACCGGAGAGATCGACCTCCAGGCGCTGTTTTTCTGTGGCGGGTACACCCTGGAGACGCACCTGGCGGACGAGCTAAACAGACCGACCGTCATGTCGACCAACGCGGGGAGTGGAAGCCTGACTATCGGGTACAGCGACGCGATCAACGAACGCGCCTGGCGGTGGGATTCGGGCTTTGGAGGGTACTGCGGGTCGCCGACAAAGCGGGTGAAACTCCTGACCTCGCCCGACGAATCCGGATTCCACGAGCTCGGGGCCGGATCCGACTACTTCCATCCCTCGAAGTGGGAACAGGCCCGGATCTACTCGGACGGATTCTGGTGAAATAACGGGGGATTCCCCGCTATTACACATGTACACCGGCAAACTGGTTCTGAAGCAGTACCTGTCGAACCCGACCGGATTCGTCAGGACGATACTCGTCTTTTCGGTCCTCGTCGGCCTCTGTCTGTTCTTTCTCTCCCTGCCGACAATGTTCACCGAGATCAGGGTCGGACCGCACGACGCCGCGGAGTACGACCTCCTCGTCGAGGGCGGGATTACATCAGAACGGATCGAGCGGGCAGGCGAGACCGAAAGCGAACTACTCCCGGTTTACCAGTGGGGCGGGGACGTGTCGACTGGTGACGGAGCTACCGCCAGCTTCGAGTCGTGGATCGTCGAGGACATGGCCGCAGCCTCGGAGATGACCGAGCTAAACGACCGGTATCTGACCGAAGGTGCCTACGAGGATGGCCACGCAGTCGTTTCGAGGGATCTCGCCGAAAGCCTCGGTGTTGGCGTCGGCGACAGGGTGACCTACCACCCCGCGAAACTGAACGAGACGGTGGAGTATGAGGTGTCCGGGATCGTCAGACCCGGGTCCCACGGCCGGCGGACGATCGTTCTGGGCGATACGTCCGGGCTGATCGGGCGGATCGCTTCGACCACGCCGGCGGTCGCAGGGCTGGACAACGCCTCTACCGTGTACGGGGCGGCGTACGTGGACTGTGCCGACGCCGACACGTGTGAGGCGGTTCGAGACGTGTTCGACTCCGAGGCGACGAGCGTCTCCACGAAGGAAGAACAGATCAAACGACAAAAGGAGGCCGTCGAGCAGTTCACGGGATCGCCGGTCGTGCGGATCGCACCGATCGCCGGATTCCTCCTGTACGGACTGATCTATCTCCGGCGATCGTTCCTGCGGGCCGACGGACACGAGTCCACGTACGGCGTGCTCCGGTCGCTGGGTGCCTCCCGGCGGGCCCCGATCGTTCACGTCCTGATCGACAACGCCGTCGTGCTCGCGTTGACGACGATCCTGGGAGTGGTGCTGGCGACCGCACTGTACGAACATGCGGTGGGAATCTTCGTCCCGGTGGGACCGTTGCTCGAACTAACGGGGCTAGCGGTAGCTGCGAACGGCGCCGTCGTCGGCGTCGTGTCGGCGGTCGTCGTCCGGCGTTACGCGAACAAGGAGGTCGTCGAGATGCTGGGGGCCGGCGCATGATTCTCAGCGTCGAAGACGGAACGAAGACGTACGCGGACCAGCGCGCCCTGGACGGCATCAACTTCGCCTGCAAGCGCGGGGAGTTCGTCGCCATCTACGGGCCCTCCGGGTCGGGGAAGACGACGCTTCTGAACCTGCTCGGGACGCTCGACACGCCGGACGACGGGACGGTCCGGTTCGACGGAACGGACGTGGCTGAACTCGACGACCGGGAACGAGACGCGATCCGTGCCGAGCGGATCGGGTTCGTCTTCCAGTCGTTCCGGCTGGTGCCGTACCTCTCAGCCGCCGAGAACGTCGGCCTGGCGCTGTCGGCCGCCGGGATCGACCGGGAGGAGGGTCGCGTCGGCGCCTTTCTCCGGAAGGTCGGCCTCGACGGGAAGGAAAACAGGAAGCCAGCGGCGTTGAGCCACGGCGAACGCCAGCGGGTTGGCATCGCCCGGGCGCTGATCAAGGAGCCCGACGTCGTGCTCGCGGACGAGCCGACGGGCAACCTCGACATCGAGACTGGCGAGCGTATCCTCGAACTGATGGGCCGGTTCAACGATTCGGCGGACGTGACGTTCGTGATCGCGACCCACGACGAGGCGGTCGCGTCGGTCGCCGACGAGGCTCTCACGATCAGGGGCGGTGCGTTCTCCACGGACGCAATGGTCCCGGACCGACCCTGATCCGCCAACGCGCGTGGCGGTGAACCGGCCCACTTTACAATCCCTCCGGCGTAGCGGTGCCTGATGGCAGACCTATCGGGGCTGTTCGCGCCGGCGCGTGTGGCGGTGATCGGCGCGACCGAACGCGAGAGTTCGGTCGGGCGTGCCCTGACGGCGAACCTGCTTGCGGACTTCGATGGCGAGGTTGTGCCGGTAAATCCCGACACGGAGTCGGTTCTCGGGGTGGACTGTGTGGATTCGGTCGGCGACGCCGGGGCGATCGATCTGGCGGTCGTCGCGGTCCCGCCCGCCGTCGCCGTCGAGGTGACGCGGGACTGTGGCGAGGTGGGCGTCCGGAACGTCGTGGTCGTGACGGCCGGATTCGCCGAGAGCGGGGGCGAGGGGGCGAGCCGCGAGCGCGAACTGCGCGAAATCGCGTCCTCCTACGACCTCAACCTCGTCGGGCCGAACTGTCTCGGCGTGTTGAGCACGCCGCCGGGACTGAACGCCAGTTTCGCCCCGGGGAACGCCCTCCAGGGGTCGATCTCCTTCATGAGCCAGTCGGGAGCGTTCGTCACCGCGGTGATCGACTGGGCCAACGATCGCGATCTCGGGTTCAAGGACATCGTTTCCCTGGGAAACAAGGCGGTTCTCGACGAGACCGACTTCGTCGACCACTGGGGGGACGACCCCGGAACCGAGGTGATCCTCGCGTATCTGGAGAGCATCGAGGACGGGCGGGCGTTCATCGAGCGCACCCGTGAGACGTCACGATCGACGCCGGTGGTGGCGATCAAGTCCGGGCGCACCGACGCCGGAGCGCAGGCGGCCTCCTCACACACGGGCGCGATCGCCGGCTCCGAGCGCGCCTACGAGGCAGGACTGGACGCGGCCGGCGTC
This sequence comes from Karumarchaeum halophilus (SeqCode), assembly GCA_042219105.1. Classification (GTDB taxonomy): domain Archaea; phylum Halobacteriota; class Halobacteria; order Halobacteriales; family Hikarchaeaceae; genus CAYSJP01. Next base: position 6,687 of record JBDGQL010000177.1, read on the forward strand.
ATCCGTGTCGAGACGGTCCAGGAACTGTTCGACGTCGCGCAGGCGCTTGCCGACCAACCCCTCCCGGAATCGGAGACGGCGGCGATCGTGACCAACGCCGGCGGTCCGGGCGTGATGACCACCGATGCAGTGGGCGACTCGGATCTCTCCCTCGCCGCATTCGAGAACCGGACGATCGAGACGCTGCGCGAGTCACTCCCGGAAGGGGCGAACGTGTACAATCCCGTCGACGTCATCGGCGATGCCGACGCCGGACGGTTCGGGGACGCGCTCGATGCGGTCCTGTCGGACCCGAACGTCGGCGCGGCGGTCGCGCTCGCCTGCCCGACCGCTGTGCTCGATTACGCGAACCTCGCGGCGGTCGTCGCCGACCGCCAGGCTACTCACGACCTCCCGGTCGTCGCCTGCCTGATGGGCGGCGAGACGAGTACGGAGGCCGCCGCGGCCCTCCGGGACGCGGGCATCCCCAGCTACTTCGATCCCGCCCGTGCGGTGGCGAGCCTGGAGGCGCTGTCGGCGTACCGGGACGTCAGAACCCGGGAGTTCGAGGCGCCGATGTCGTTCGACGTCGACCGGGAGCGCGCCCGCGAGGTGCTGGAGACGGTCCGGGGGCGCCCGGACAACCGGCTCGGCGTGGAGGCGATGGACCTGCTGTCGGCTTACGGAATCCCGACGCCACGCGGCGAGGTCGTTCAAACGCCCGAGGCGGCCCGCGAGGTCGCCGCCGACATCGGCGAGTCGGTCGTGATGAAGATCGTGAGTCCCGACATCCTGCACAAGT
>JBDGQL010000154.1:0-7348 GCA_042219105.1 Karumarchaeum halophilus (SeqCode)
GCCTTCGCTGAGCTTGAACTTGAGGTGTAATATTGTGAAAATTCGACTCTAAATTGATTACCGGCGGGTCCGTGTCCGTATTATTACTCAACACGTCTACACTTAGATTTTGTTGACCGAGTTCATCCGAATCTGTATAATTCTGAAAACCGAACTCGTCACCCACTTCAATATTATCGAACGAGTATGTTCCATTGATTGCATCTTCCGATACTTGACGAGAGATTGTGTATACTCCTGACCCATTGAACTGGTCTTCATCTCCATACAGATATATCTCCTGTCCGAAACTATCGTTCCGAAATTCAGCAGAGATCCATGAGATATTGCTCTGATCGCTCACGTTCACCCGCACCGCTAATTGATCTCCTGGCTCAACAGTCTCGTTCAGGACAGTGAAGTTGTGGATCACTGGCGGGTCTGTGTCCTGTGTTGTTGCCGGGACAAGATCGCCGCTTGGGTCATTCACCGTGTCGGTGGAGGTAATGTGGAGAGCGCTAACGGGTTGAATGGCCATCAACACAACCAATAGTATCGCAACCACGGTATGTCTATGTTCTCTTGACATAATTCTGGCGGTTTCCAACCTGCCATGATTTCGCAAAATTTGCTGTATTCACCCGCACACCGATACCGAGTGTTTAGCGTCTGAACACCTGCTGAACCCTCACGTGTCTCTAATCGGGGCTCGATTCAAATCATGAGACACTGGAAACCGCCTAATTCTCGTATCACTCGCACACCAATTAAATCTTGTGGGCGATATCTAAATCCAGGTATCCGGGATGTTCCAGAATCATACTCAATTCGAACGTTCAGTTGAGGGTCCCACAGAATAGTTCACATGATTTCGTGAAACTATCTAAGAACAGCGTGCACCCGGTGCACGGAGTTTAGATTTGGTCAGAGTGTTCCTTTTCTGCGGCGGATAATCAGCTCACGGACTCGTTCAACGTGGTCAGCGTCGGATCGGAGGTAGGCTGTGAGGATCGCTTCGATGATTTCGGATCGACTGGCCTGGAGATCGTCGCATTCATCGGCTAATTCATCAATCTGCTGAACGATATCTTCGTCTACAGAGATTCCAAACTTCTCTTTTGACATTTCTGAGACTGTCTAAGACTGCCGTGCACCAAGTGCACGCCGATCTTAGTCGGTTATTCGAAAATCAGTAGGGTGTGTGAATGTTTCTGTGGCACCCTCCGAACGTTCAGTTATGTACTCGGCTCTGCACGTTTATAAACTCCGGAAGTCTGTAATCGGCAGCATCAGCAGTCAATGTCGTCTACAACGTGCCCCTACTTAAAGATGCAGAGCCGAGTTATGTAGAAGAACCTCAATTCTGATGGATAACTTTCAGCAACAGAATAGGATATACGGGTCGACAGAACTGTTGATAGAATTGGCCTCCACCGTACCCGGCGAATATCTATCAGGACTTCTGTCGACCCGTATAATAGGCCGGGCGGCCCCGGCCATCATCTCGGGGCTCTGGGTAGAACGGCTCAAGCCGCCCTTCGATGTCAAGGTAGTCAATCGTGTCAGAGACGAATCGCTCGGGACTGTCTTCTTCGACCCACTCGTTGAGGTCCTTCGGAAGGAGGTGCTGCTGGTCCTGGTTATATTCAATAAAATTGTACTTCATCGCTTTTTCTTGAATGCGTAAAGGGGTTCGACCTAATTATAATTTCTTATATATCGAGTCTTCTCCGTAGTGGACCACTGCGTTGTCCGGCAATGTTTTTCTGACAGGCTCAGACGAGATTCGTATACCGACTTGTTGCCCGGAGCTGAACCCCTGTGAGGGCATCTGGGACTGGTCGAAAACCAACGATATGGGTAATGTCGCGCCCCAGTCATTTGATGAGTTGATATCTCGGGTTAGATCATCGCTGATCAAAGTACAGCACCGGGACAGTGTTCACCGATGGTCGTATCATCAGTCTGAAATTGAGCTGTTAAGCTAATCGTGTCTCAGTCTATAACTCCCCCCGTTCAAGCGGTCTCTACCCCATCCGAGCAGGGCGGCGGCGAGCAGGCCAAACAGTGCAACGATCAGGCCAAACCCGGGCAATCCCGGTGCGTCGGTCGCGGTCCCTGTTCCGTTCGGCGAGTCCACGATGGCGTCGGTCGTCTCTGTCGATTCCGTCGGATCGGGCGTCGATTCCGTCGGACCGGGCGTCGGTTCCCCCGTGACCGTGAGCGTCGTCACGGTGGTGTTCGTCCCGCCGGCGTCGTCGATCACCCGGAGGCCGACGGTCACTTCGCCTGCAGGGGTGAACACCGCATCCGTCTCGATCCCGGTCGCGTCGTCGTACTCGCCGTCGCCGTCGAGATCCCACTCGTAGGTCACGACATCACCGTCGAGATCCTCACTCCCCGAGGCGTCGAACGTGACGGGGTCTAACGCGTTCGGTTCCGTCGTGCTCGCCGAGAACGCGGCCGTCGGCGGCACGTTCAGGCGTATCTTGGCGGTCAGATTGCTTTCGCCACTCCTGACGCCGTGACCGTATCTGCCCGGAGCCCCGTCGGCGGTGATCTCGAAACGTACGACCGTCGAGGCACCCCCGGCGAGCGTGACACTCCTGTTTTGGACGACCGTCCCGTCGAAAACGTACTCAATTTCCGTCGCCCCCCTGACGTCACCCACGTTCGTTACGGTCGCGTTCACACGATACGTTCCGTTGAGGGGTACCACGGCAACCGTCAGGTACTCCGACGGAGCCTTCCGGTACCCGTCGACGATCCGATAATCCGACGGGACCCTCCGGTACCCCGGTGCGTCGACCTGGAGGTCCGCCACTTCGAACGTCGCCGGCTGCTGGATGGTGACGTCCGCGGTTTCGCTACTCCCGCCCGTCCTGACCTCGTGTTGGTAGGTCCCGGGGTCGATACCGGCGGTGGTGAGGTTGAAACTGACGACGGTCGAGTTACCGCCAGCAATGGCGACGCTTCGATTCCCGGAGACGGATCCATCAAAGAGGTACGTGACTTCCGCCGTTCCCGCGACGTCACCCACGTTCGTGACCGTCGTCTTCACGGTGAGCGCGTCGCCGGCCACCGCCTCGCCGGGTACCTGAAGCTCCGACACCTCGAACGTCGCCGGACGCTGGATCGTGACGTTCACCGTTCGGGAACGACCGTCCACACTGATTCCGTACGCGTGCGTTCCCGGATCAGTGTTGGCGGTCGAGATTTTGAAAACGACCTGTATCGAGGCGCCGCCGGGGATGGAGACGTTCCGGGTTCCATCGATGGTGCCGTCAACGACGTATCCGATCTCGGTCTCTCCTTCGACGTCGCCCGTGTTCGTCACGGTCGCGTTCACGGTGACGTTTTCGCCGACCACGACCTTGCCCGGCGCATCGAGCCGTGACAGTTCGAACGTTGCCGGCTGCTGGATCGTGATGTCCCTGGTTCGGGACTGCTCACCGATCCTGACTCCGTGCTCGTACGTCCCCGACGCGACTCCATCGGTGGACGTGTTGAAGCGGACCTCGATCGACTCGTTGGCATCGAGGTCCACCACCCGGGAGCCTTCGACGGTCCCGTTAAATATGTACTCGAGGTCGGCCGTCCGGAACGTGTCACCGGTGTTCGTGACCGTCACGTTCACCCTGATCGTCTCTCCGATCGTTGCTGCGTCCGGCGCATCGAGCGGGGACAGTTCGAGGGTCGGCGTTCGGGTCGTCCCCCCGGCGGCTATCACGGCGCCGGTCGCGTTGACCAGGCCGTACCCGGTCCGGTTGTTCGGAATCTCGTCGGCGAGGGGCGTCGCACTCTCCGTGAGACTCCTTCGAAGTCTCGCAGGACCGATCGACTTGTTCACGCTGTCTATGACGAGCGCCGCGACGCCGGCCGCGTGGGGTGCCGCGGCCGAGGTGCCGGAGAATCCACCGTACGTGCTCGTCTCCACGCCGTCCGGTCCCACGAGTTCCGGCTTGGTGCGCCCGTCGACGGTCGGTCCACGCGAGGAGAACGCCTCGAGATCGTTATCGGTGTCCCCTACCGCACCGACCGCGATCGCCGACTCGCCCGTCGCCGGACGGGTGACGCTCCGGGCAGCAGTCGAGGGGTGCAGAGTCGTTCCCTCCGTAGTGAACAGATCGAAGTCCGCCACGCCCTTTGCGTCCACCTCCTCGATCGCGAGGGTGAAGTTCCCGCTCTCGTTCGCTCCAACCGTCTCGGTCGGTCTCTGGGAGCCGTTCTGGGTCGTGTTGGAGACGTCGATGACCTCGCCGGAGTCGTTCAGGTACACGTCGTAGTCCTGGCTGCTGGCATCGTCTCCGCTCCAGGAGACGTACACATCGGAGCCACCGTCGGCGTCCACTTCGATCGTGCTCCGGGAGCCCGAGACGTCCATCCACCCGTCGCCGTCGCCGTCCTGCCACGTCTGGTTGTAATGCTGTCCGTCAGCGTAGTTGCCCGCGGAGACGAACCAGGTCGTCCCGTTCGCGACTGAGTTCTCGATCGCCCCGTCGATCCGTGAGGTGCCGTCGAACGGACCCGTCAAAAGCCCCAGTGACATCGAAGCCACGTCCGCGCTGGTGTTTCGCGTGATATGGTCGATCGCCGCGCCCATGCCCGTGCTCGTCTCCACCTCGTACAACAGAAGCGAGACGTTTGGCGCAGTGTCGACGACGATCTCGGCAACCGCGGTCCCGTGGAGCCCGGAGGCGTTGTCCATGCCGTCGCCCTCGAAGTCCCTGAAACCGGCGACGTGGTGGTCGATTTCGTCGTTGTTGACGTCGAAGCCGGTGTCGACGACGGCGACCGTCACGTTCGAGCCGTTCACGCCGGAGGCATGCAGTTCATCGGAGACGTTGACGTTCGAGAGTCCCTCGCTCACCACGGACCCCTGGTGGGCGCTTACGACCGGAGCGGGCCGACCGATCGATGCGACCGCCGGGGAGCCGGCGATCCGCTCGACCGCGCCAGGCGGGAGAGCGGCGTCGATCGAGTCGCCGAACCGGCTGGTGACGGTGCCGTGTCGCTCCAGGAGTTCCGCAGCGTCGTCTCCCCTGCCGGCTGTGGCTTCGACCGTGACCGTCACCAGGATTCCGTCCCCGGACCGGGAGACGAACTCCGAGTCGACGCGGCCGGCACGCGCCGCCGCGACGAGTTCTCGAACCTCAACGGAGAGAGATGTCGATTCCGCCGCCGTGGTTTCGTTGGTGCCTCCTGCACCCACACTGCGGTCCATGCCGGGCGCAGCCGGCGAACGTTCTGCCGGGGCGTACCCACCGACTGGTACCGCCATCATCCCGACCACGAGCAGGACCAGAAACGCGGCCACGATGCCACCCGCTATTCCCCGGGAGATCCGGCGTCTCATCCGAACGAGCACCGGACACGGCGCATGGGAATCGGTGGACAGAGTAGTCATCGGCGGGGGACACGTCGGGTAGCCGTTTCGTCGGGTCGTATCGCACCCCGGTTCGGTTACGGCATGTCCTATCCCGGTTCGGTTATTGCACGTCCGCGGTCAACCCCGACGTTCCGTACGCCGCCATATCAGCAGTATGGACGTATTAATCTTCCTGCTTCCGGGGTTTCGTTCGCGCGACGAAACCGTCCCGCTGATTTACGTTGACGAACGTACCGGAATAAACCCATATATAGCAAAGAAATTAACCGCGGTGGCCCTACTGCCGTCACTGGAATGGCGGAGGAGACGCCCGGCGCGTTCGACGCGGTCAGGCAGTTCTTCGCGCTGGAACGGGACGTGTTCGTCCTCTCGGTCGCGATGTTCGCCTTCAGCCTCTCCTTTCAGATGACCGGGCGGTACATCCCGGAGTACATGCGCGTGCTCGGCGCGGGTGCGGGCGCGATCGGACTGTACGGCTCTCTGGGCAACCTCATCGGTGCAGTGTACCCCTACCCCGGTGGCGCCCTCTCGGATCGAATCGGCTCCCGGAGCGCACTCACCCTGTTCGGGGTGGCCTCGACCGCCGGATTCGTCGTCTGGCTGTTCGCGGAAGCCTTCGGCATCGTCACCGTCGGGGGATTCACGCTGCCGGTCGGGGCCCTCCCACTGGTCGAGACCGGGGTATCCCTCGAACCGGTCTCGCTCCCGGTCGGGATCTTTCTGGGCCTGTTTCTCACGCAGGCCTGGAAGTCCTTCGGCCTCGGAGCGACGTTCGCGGTCGTCAAGCAGGCGACCGCGCCCGAGGAACTGGCCACCGGCTTCGCCAGCACGGAGACGTTCCGCCGGGTCGGATTTCTCGTCGGTCCGCTGCTCGCGGCGGGAGTCCTGGCGGCGACGGCGACCTTCGAGATCGGGTTCGAGATCGTCCTCGGGATCGCGGCCCTCCTCGCCGGGGTCGCGACCGTCGCACAGCACCGCCTGTACGACGCAAGCGAGGACACCATCGGCGATTCCTTTTCCGGAATCGGGCAGATCCTCACGGATCTCCGCGCGATGCCATCTCCGCTCCGGCCGCTTCTGGTTGCCGACACGCTCGTCCGGTTCGCAAACGGGATGGTGTACGTGTTCTTCGTGATCGTCGTCACGGACTTTCTCGCCGTGGGGCTGTCGATTCCGACGATCGGAGTTCTCGGCGCCTCAGTCGGCGGCGTCGCGCTGTCCCCCGCTGCATTTTTCGGCCTCCTGCTCGCCGTCGAGATGCTGGTCGCACTGGTCACGATGGTGCCGACGGCGAAACTCGCCAGCCAGGTGGGACTGAAGCCCGTCGTCGCGCTGGGGTTTGCCGTCTACGCCGTCTTTCCCGTCCTGTTGATCAACGCCCCTGCGAACGCCGCCGTCGTTTTCGTCCTCTTTGCGTTCTCGGGACTTCGGTTTGCCGGGCTGCCGGCACACAAGGCGCTCATCGTCGGGCCAGCGAAGTCGGACGCGGGCGGGCGTGTGACGGGGTCGTACTACCTGATCCGGGACGCAGTCCGGATCCCCAGCGCCGCGATCGGGGGGTGGATCTACACGGCCGACCCGGGTCTCGCCTTCGGGATCGCCTCCGCGGTGGGAATCGTCGGAACGCTGTACTTCCTCGCGTTCGGCGAGGAGTTCCGGGCGTACGCCTGACATCCTCCCCCTCCTTAGGGCTGTCTCTTACCCATAAGTTCTATTCCCAAAGCTGGCGAACTGAGACGAGAAGATGGGACGAGGTTCGCGGGGTTGGCGGCCTGATCTGGACGATGACGGAGAGTTGTATGACATGGATGTATCAGGTTGGATTCGGGCCGAGTTTCGCTCAGCTGATCTTGGAGACAAGCGCCTCGACGACCGACTGGTGAAGATTGGGGATGAACTCGGCAGTTCACCTGCCGAGTCCATCCCCGCTGCTTGCGAAGACTGGGCGTCCACAAAGGCTACATATACGGGTCGACAGAA
>JBDGQL010000026.1:0-7335 GCA_042219105.1 Karumarchaeum halophilus (SeqCode)
ATAAACAATCGCGCGGAGGCCTGTTAAAGGTTCGTGCAACCGGTTCGCCAGCCGGAGTAGGCGGTCACCGGTAAAAAGTGGGAGTGGTCAATTAAACAAATCACGTCCGGTCGGATACTCATCAAGTGGCATTGGGGTTCGTATTATAACCTTGGATGAGGCCGAACCGTCTCGATCCCAAACCGCAAGCAAGCAACGGTTCCTGGATCTACTGCGTGACGTCACGTCTCGCAACTCTTAAACGCAAAAGGCCGTTATGTTGTCTTAACGATGGCAAGCGAAAAGATACTCGGGATCGACCTCGGGACGACCCGTAGCGCGATGGCGATCATGGAGGGCGGCGAGCCCGATATCATCGTCAACTCCGAAGGCGAGCGTGTGACGCCTTCGGTGGTCGCGTTCGACGACGGCGAGCGACTGATCGGCAAGCCCGCGAAGAACCAGGCAGTCCAGAACCCCGACCAGACCGTGGCATCGATCAAGCGCCACATGGGCGAGGACTACAGCGTCGATCTGGAAGGCGAGGAGTACTCCCCGGAACAGGTGTCGGCGATGATCCTCCAGAAAATCAAGCGCGACGCTGAGGAGTACCTCGACGACGAGGTTGAGAGAGCGGTAATCACGGTCCCCGCGTACTTCAACGACAAGCAGCGCCAGGCGACCAAGGACGCCGGCGAGATCGCCGGCCTTGAGGTCGAGCGCATCGTCAACGAGCCCACGGCGGCGGCGATGGCCTATGGCCTTGATGACCAGTCCGACCAGTCCGTCCTCGTGTTCGATCTCGGCGGCGGCACGTTCGACGTTTCCATTCTCGACCTCGGGGGAGGCGTCTACGAGGTCGTCGCCACCAACGGCGACAACGACCTGGGCGGCGACGACTGGGACGAGGCGGTCGTCAACTGGCTCGCCGACGACTTCGAGAACGCACACGGGATCTACCTCCGGGAGGACCGCCAGGCACTCCAGCGCCTCCGCGAGGCCGCCGAGGAGGCGAAGATCGAGCTCTCGAACCGCAAGGAGACCGAGATCAATCTGCCGTTCATCACGGCGACTGACGACGGTCCGGTCCACCTGGAGAAGTCCATCACCCGCGCGAAGTTCGAGTCGCTAACCGCCGGCCTCCTCGAGCGCGTCGAGGACCCCACGAAGCAGGCCCTCTCGGACGCCGGCTACTCCACGTCAGATATCGACGAGGTCATTCTCGTCGGCGGATCGACCCGGATGCCGATGGTCCAAGACAAGGTCGAGGAACTTACCGGCAAGGAACCCAAAAAGAACGTCAACCCCGACGAGGCGGTCGCGCTGGGCGCGGCGATCCAGGGCGGAGTGCTGTCCGGCGAGAAGGACGACATCGTCCTGCTCGACGTCACCCCCTTATCTCTCGGTGTCGAGGTCAAGGGCGGCCTGTTCGAGCGCCTGATCGAGAAGAACACCACCATCCCCACCGAGGAGTCGAAGGTGTTCACCACGGCCGCGGCCAACCAGACCTCCGTACAGATCCGCGTGTTCCAGGGCGAACGCGAGATCGCCGGAGAGAACGAGTTGCTGGGAGAGTTCATGCTGACGGGCATCCCGCCGGCGCCCGCCGGAACGCCCCAGATCGAGGTCACGTTCGCGATCGACGCCGACGGCATCCTCAACGTCTCCGCCGAGGACAAGGGCTCCGGCGAGAGCGAGGAGATCACCATCGAGGGCGGCGTCGGCCTCTCGGATGAGGAGATCGAGGAAATGCAACAGGAGGCCGAGGAACACGAGGAGGAAGACAAGCGCCGCCGCGAGCGCATCGAGGCCAGAAACGAGGCCGAGGGCGCGGTCAGGCGCGCCGAGAACCTGCTGGAGGAGAACGAGGACGCCGTCGACGAGGAGTTAGAGGAGTCCATCCAGGAGAAGATCGAGGACGTCGAGGCGGTGCTGGAAGACGAGGACGCCGAGAAGGAGGACTACGAGGAAGCGACGGAAGCACTCTCGGAGGAACTCCAGGAGATCGGCAAGCAGATGTACCAGGAGCAGGCTGCACAGGCCGGCGCGGGCGGTGCTGGCGCGGCGGGCGCCGGTCCCGGCGGCATGGGCGGCGTCGACCCCGAAGACGTCGCCGGTGCCGCGGGCGGTGCTGCGGGCGGCCCGGCCGGCGACGACGAGTACGTCGACGCCGACTTCGAAGACGTAGACGAAGACGACGAGAACGAGTAAGAACCGTGGTATACGGGTCGACAGAACTGTTGATAGAATTAGCCTCCACCGTACCCGGCGAATATCTATCAGGACTTCTGTCGACCCGTATAGCAACCACGGGGAAGTGACGAGCGGGGTCAGTGTTACAGGTCCAGATCCGACTCGTCGAAGTCGAAAAACTCCTCGGGATCCGGGAGGTCGGCATCGAGCACCGGCAGTTCGCGTGGGTCGCCCTCCCGGTCGAAGACACGCCAGTCGCCGCGCCGGTAAGGATGGCCGAGGATGACGTGGGCCTCGCCGGTGCCGAACGTCCGCAGGTCGGCGTCGCTCGGGCGGAGGACGCCGTTGGGGTGAGAGTGGACGCTACCCACACGCTGCATGTTGGGGATCATGTTCGTCTTGACGGTGGCGCTGGTGGGGTTCGATGTCGTGCCCGGGATAACGAGCACGTCGGTGACGACGAGGCCGTCCCGGTCGATCCCGACCCGGCGGGCGCGCTCGCCCCGCAGGAGTCCCATGTACTCGTCGGGGTGGGTGTCGCGGGCGGCGTCGAGAACGAATTCGATGGTGTCCTCGGCGATGCCGATGACGCGGTTGGCCATGGCCAGTCTGGGGACGCGGCCCTGCTAACACTGTCGGTCACAAGTTCGTGGGGGAATTCGCCGCCCCGGAGTGGCGAACATCTCCATCGAGTCGTGACCGACAGTATAATCTCCCGTCCGTTGTCCGGCGCGCCGACGCGTCTCAACAGGATTAAACCCGCTCACGCCGAATCAGGTTCTATGACAGACGCCGAATTAGGCGAGCCGGAACGCACGGTGTACCGGCTCGACGACGACTGCACCCCCGAGGACATCACCGAGGGTGCGTACTATCACGCCACCGTCGACGCCACCGTCCCCTATGGAATGTTCGTCGAACTCGCGCCGGCCGTCTCCGGGCTCGCACACGAGTCGAACTACGAGCGAGGCTACGAAGAGGGCGATGAACTCGTCGTCGAGTTGAGCGCGATCCGCGAGGACGGCGATCTGAGCTTCGTCCCCGTCGATCCGCCGACGTACGAGACCGTCGACGTGCGCCACACGCCCGACATCGTGCAGGTGTCGAACCTGGACGACCACGAGGGGGCGACGGTGCACCTCCACGCCGAGGTCGTCCAGATCAAACAGACCTCGGGGCCGACGCTGTTTCACGTTGGCGATCCGACCGGTGTCGTCCCCTGTGCCGGCTTCGAACGGGCTGGCGTCCGGGCGTTCCCGGAAATCGAGGTCGGAGACTTCGTCCACGTCGTCGGCGAGGTGGAACAGAGCACCCACGGGCTACAGGTCGAGTTGGAGGGGATAAGCGAACTCGACGCGGACCGCGCGGAGACGGTGCGCGAACACCACGAGAACGCCCTTGCCGACCTCGCCGCTCCCGAGAGCGTCGATCCGCTGATCGAGTGGGAGGCGCTCGCGGATCTCCGTGGAGACCTCGAGGCGGTCGCCGACCGGATCCGCCGGGCTATCCTCGCCAACCGCCCGATCGTGATCCGCCACCACGCCGACACCGACGGGATGTGTGCCGGTATCCCCCTGGAACGGGCGGTCGAGCGGTTCATCGAGCGAACCCACTGGGACCCGGAAGCGCCCCACCACCTGAAAAAGCGCCTGCCGAGCAAGGCCCCCTACTACGAGGTAGAGGACGCGACCCGCGACCTCGAACACGCCCTGAAGAACCGGGAGCGCCACGGCCAGCGCCTCCCGCTGTTCGTGATGATCGACAACGGGAGCACCGCCGAGGACGTCCCGGCCTACAAACACCTGGACACCTACGATGTCCCAGTAGTCGTGATCGACCACCACTCGCCCGACCCCGAGGCGGTCGCACCTTATATAGAGGAACACGTCAACCCGTATCTGGAGGGGTACGACTACCGCGTGACCAGCGGGATGCTGTCGGTCGAAATCACGCGCATGATCGAACCCGGGCTGACCGATGGCCTGCGACACGTTCCCGCCATCGCCGGGCTAGCAGATCGGTCTGCTGCGGACGCGATGGGCGCGTATCTCTCGCTTGCCGGAGACGCCGGCTACGACAGGGCGGATCTCCAGGCGGTCGGAGACGCGCTGGATTACGCCGCCCACTGGCTGCGTTACGGTGCCGGACGGGGCGTCACCGACGACGTGCTCGGCGTCGGCGACCCCGACCGCCACGACGAACTGGTCGATCTGTTCGCCTCGCGGGCCCGCCGCGACATCGAACGCCAGCTCGACGTCACGCACCCACACGTCGAGTCGGGGACCCTGGAAAACGGCGTCACCTACCACACGATCGACGTCGAGCGCCACGCCCACCGGTTCACCTACCCCGCTCCGGGGACGACGACCGGCGCGATCCACGATCAGAAAGTGACGGAAAGCGACGAACCGACGATCACGATCGGGTACGGTCCCGACTTCGCCGTGTTGCGTTCCGATGGCGTCCGGCTGGACATCCCCCGGATGGTCACCGACCTCAACGAGGAGTTTGCCGGCGCCGGCGTCAGCGGCGGCGGCCACCTCGTCGTCGGGTCGATCAGGTTCGTGAAGGGAATGCGCGAGGAGATTCTCGACGCGCTGATCGAGGAGATGGGCGACGCGGAGATCGACGAGTCGCTGGGTGCGACCGCGCCGCGCACCTACGGCTCCACGGCCTCCGGCGACACGGAGTAGCCCGACTCGAAGGTCATCTGCGCCGCAAACAGCCCGGCGCCAGCGATGGCAAATCCCGCCAGCACGAGCAGCCCTGCCGAAACTGACCAGACTCCGCCCCGCCAGTCCGCCCGGAACACCCGTGTGTAATAGTCCGCGACCGCCCCGTCCTCGATGCGGAGCGCAATCTCGCGGTTCCCGCGTATCGACTGGTTCGTCCAGTTGATGCTACCCAGGATGGCGGTCCCGTCGATCACGAACCCCTTCGCGTGGATCTTCCCGTATCGGGAGCGTGGCGTCGCGAGCCGGGCCTCAAGCGAGAGTCCCTCCGCCTCCGCGCGGCCGTTCAGCCAGTCGGCAATCCGTCGGTTGTCCGCGCGGACGTACCGCGAGGACCCAAGCAGAACTCGGACCGTGACGCCGCGGCGCGCCGCGCGGAGGATCGCCCGCACGAACGGATGGGTTCGCGACCCGATGGAGATCTGCTCGACGCGGATCGACTCACGGGCGGCGTCGATCTCGGAGACGATCGCGGCCTCGGCGTTGTCGGGAGCCGCGAGCAGCGAGACGCTCGTCGCGTTCACCTCGCGTGGGTCGAACCGTGTCGGGTACCGTTCGGTGGGCGGGGCCGACCCATTGACGAGCGACACGTCGGATCGGTGGCGCTCCCAGGGGATCGCGTCCCGGAACCCGGCGTCGGCACGGAACGTTTCCGCGAGTGCCTCGGCAACACGTGGCTTCCTGACGAGCGTCCCCCAGCCGCGGTTCGACCGGCCGCCCGTTCCACTGGGCTTCCAGTTCTCCGTCAGGACCAGCGCCGCGTCGTCGACGACCGCGTACTTCGCGTGGTGGAACCCATACCGGGCGTGCTCGCCGCCGATCACCGACACGTCGACGCCACAGGCCGCGAGCCGGTCGAGCCGGGCGGCCGCCCGGGTAGTGATCCCCCCGACGGGGCCGCCCTCGAACAGCGAACGGACGTGGACACCCCGGTCGCGGGCCGCACACAGCGCCCGGACGACGCGATCGGAGGCGAGCGTGTATCCGCCCAGCAGAATCCGGTCGCTCGCGTTACGAAGGGGGGCGACGGGGACACCCGGGCTGTCGGGCAGGACGAACGATCGGACGGGGGCGTCGCGAGTACTGACGACCGGCCTGTCCGTCACCCCGGGTTGCTGCCAGGCCCACCCAGCGCTCTCGCGGACGTACAGTTTACCCTCCGGAGCGTTCTCGTAGCTGACCGCGTCGACGGTCCGGTTCCCGCGCCTGAGTTCGACTCGCTCGCCCGCGTTCGAAAGCGGGAGGCGGCCCCGAAGGGCGAGGACGGAGCCGTTTCTCGACACGGCCTTCGGGTCGGTCGTGAGGACCACCCGACCGGAGACCGTCCGACCGGGCAGGCGGGCGACCGCGTCATCGTCGGCGATCGACCACTCCGAGAGGTTCGTCGGCCGGGACACCGAGAGAACGACGTACTCTCCGCGGTCGCGGGTCGCGACGGGATTCGGAAGGAGGGTCGTGATCTCGATCCGGACGTCGTCGGCCGGCCTGGTGTCGGCATCAGCCGTGTCGACCGCGCCGACGTCGGACTCCGCCGTGTCGGGGCCGGGCAGCGCGGACGCCCCCGCGAGCATCGCTGCCGCGGCGAGGAACACGAGCAGGGAGACGCCAACAGCAGTCTGAGACACGCCCGTGGTGGTTCCGGCATCGGTGATAATGGTTCGGAACCGGTGCTTCGGTGGGTTTTAGTCCCGGACGCGTCCCTCTGGGAGTATGAGCACCCACGTGACGCTCGTCTCGCTGGCCGGCAACGCGATCGGCACGGTCGGCGGCGTGTTGCTGTTCGTCGAGTTCTTCCAGCTCCCGAGCTACATCAGCTACGAGAAGGAGTGGGACAACTGGAACATCCAAGTCTCGCCAAACGAGGTACAGCAGTACACTGCTGCGGGCCGCATCGGTGCGGTCATGATCGCAATCGCCTTTGCCCTGCAGTTCGTCGCGACCTTGCTGTAGCCGCCCGATCGGGTCGGTTGTGACTGTGTGTGGTCGATCCCGGAATGAGTTGCAACCGACCCGATGGGATCGTCCTGATCTCGGTTAGCTTCTGCGGTGCAGGGCGCTAATCCCCCTTCCTCAACGAGCACCGGAGTCCGCGCCAGCGGACAAGGAGCGCAGTAGGGAGGGGATACAGCGCCCGTCATCGTTTTTCTTCCCCGCTGTGGCGTGGTTTTATTACGGTGGCTGTCGAAGACAGCACCGTGATGGCGCTACTCATGGCCGCCGCTAAGTACACCGACAAGAAGGTGGGCGACGGCCTCATCCGCTATCACCACCGAGTAGGAGTGGGACACTCCGAATCGACGCCTGTGGAGACTGCGTTCCCTGCGCGGACTGTCGGCGCACGCCGACCGTCCGTGAAAAAGCGTGTCGTGGAATCAGGAAGCCCCACCCTCAGCGAGCGCGTCAGCGCGAGCAGGGTGGGGTAGTTCACGCC
>JBDGQL010000132.1:0-7300 GCA_042219105.1 Karumarchaeum halophilus (SeqCode)
GAACCCCCAGGACGGGGGGC
Source organism: Karumarchaeum halophilus (SeqCode) (assembly GCA_042219105.1). GTDB lineage: Archaea > Halobacteriota > Halobacteria > Halobacteriales > Hikarchaeaceae > CAYSJP01. The sequence goes on from JBDGQL010000132.1 coordinate 21, forward strand.
CTTCGAATTACCAATACTTCTGTCCGACAGTATACGACCGCCCGACTGCGTGTGGTCGATGCCGCCAGCCACGGATTTATTATTCTCCGATAGCTACGTGGGCTAATGAGCCGAACCACGACGATATCCAGGTTCGTATTCTACATGAACTCGTTTTTTCTCATCGTGATCGTGTTTTCCTTTCAGTTCATAGAGTGGGGGAGCGCCGCTTCCGTGGTAGCCACTCTATCGATGATACCGATCGTCCTCACGTTCGTTTTAGTTTTCATCGTCACCCGGAAACAGATCGATGTTTTCGATAGTTGAAGCGGGTACGACCGGGAGGAGATCAAATGCCGAGCGTTCGAATTATATAGTCTCTTACCGGTGCTCGCCGCCACCGGGAGTGGCGATCACCGGTAAACAGCTACAACAGACACTATCACAAACCCAGGGTATCACGAGCCGAACGCATTGATCTGGTTTCGTGGCGCGTAACAGAGTCACGTCCGGGTGTATATTACTGTCTCCGTCCGACAGTGTACGCATGGAGTACACGACGCTCGGCTCCACGGGACTGTCGGTCAGCCGGATCGGCCTCGGGACCATGAACTTCGGATACGACAGCGAGGGGTGGCGACACGGCGAGGAGAAGAGCAAGCGGATCATCGAGCGGGCGCTCGATCTGGGCATCAACTTCATCGACACCGCGAACGTGTACCGTGACGGCGCGAGCGAGTCCATCATCGGCGACGTGATCGAGGAGTACGACCGCGACGACCTCGTCATCGCCACCAAGGTGTATGGTTCGATGGACGATGACGACCCCAACGCCCAGGGCCTCTCGCGGAAGGCAATCGAGCAGGAACTCGCGAACTCGCTGGATCGACTCGGCATCGAGACGATCGATCTCTACCAGATCCACCGCTGGGACGAACACACGCCGATCGAGGAGACCCTGCGGACCCTCGATGATGCCGTCCGGCGCAACCAGGTCCGTTACGTCGGGGCCTCCTCCATGTGGGCCTACCAGCTCGCTGACGCGCTTCACACGAGTGATCGACGCGGTCTCGAACGGTTCGTCTCGATGCAGAACCACTACAACCCGGTGTATCGGGAGGAGGAACGCGAAGTGCTCCCGCTCTGTGCACGGGAAGGGATCGGCGTCGTTCCATGGAGCCCGCTGGCCCGGGGCTATCTGACCCGTCCTCACGAGGAGTACGAGACGACGGCCCGGGGGAGCGAAGAAGCAGAATCGTGGACGGAGCGCCACGCGGTGTACCGCGCCGGCGGTGGGAAAGAGATCAATCACCGCATCCAGGAACTCGCCGCCGAGTACGGCGTCACGATGGCCCAACTCACCATCGCCTGGCACCGCCATACCGACCCCGTGACCGCACCGATCGTCGGTGCCTCCAGCATCGAACACCTCGAAGACGCCGTCGAAGCCGTCGACATCTCGCTTTCCGGCTCCGACAAGGCCTACATCGAAGAGCCGTACGAGCCCGTTCCGGTTACCGGCCACGATTGATGATGATTACCTTGCGAACGTACAGCCGACAGTATGGCCACTTTTGTGCGTCCCGTTGCAATCAGCCGCATGGACATCCTGCTGACGAACGACGACGGCATCGACAGCATCGGTCTCCGGGCGCTGTACGATGCCCTCTCCACGGTCGGCGACGTGCTCGTCGTCGCGCCGGCGGACGACCAGAGCGCGATCGGACGCGCCATGTCCGCCGAGGTCCGCGTCGAGGAACGGGAGATCGGCTACGCATTAACCGGGACGCCCGCGGACTGCGTTGTTGCGGGCCTGGAGGCGATCGGACCCTACCCCGACCTGGTCGTCTCGGGGTGTAACAACGGGGCAAACCTCGGTGCGTACACGCTCGGCAGGTCGGGTACCGTGAGCGCCGCCGTCGAGGCGGCCTTCTTCGACGTGCCCGCGATCGCAGTGTCGCTTCTGGTTCCCACGGAGCTGTGGCCCGAGGAACCGGAGCCGGAGGCGTTCGAACACGCGGCGCGGGCGACCACCTACCTCGCGGAGCACGCGATCGCCGCAGGCGTGTTCGAGCAGGCGGACTACCTCAACGTCAACGCGCCGGAGGGGGCCGATGGGCGGGCGCCGATGTCGATCACCCGACCCTCGCGCACGTACGACATGGACGCGACTCGTGAGGAAAACGGGACGATCACGCTGCACGACCGGCTGTTCGACCGGATGGACGACGGATCCCTCGAGGAACCCGAGGGGACCGACCGGCGGGCGGTGATGGACGGGTCGGTGTCGGTTTCGCCACTCACCGCGCCCCACACGACCGAGCACCACGAGGCACTCGACGCGCTCGCGGAGACGTACCTTCCCGAATGACCGTCGTCCTCTGTGGGATCGGCTGCGACACGACCAACGCCGGGCGGGTAGCGCCAATCTACGAGGACGGCCGCTTCGAGTACGTTCCGATCCCCGAGAAGACCCACGAGACGGAGGAGACGGCGACCCACGGCACGTGGAGCCTCCGCCACGACGAGGGCGTCGCGGCCGACCTCCTCTCCGCGATCACGCCCGACCCGAGCGAAGGGACGACGGTGCGGGGTGAGGCCCTCCGGGAGTGGCCACTGCACCACGATCCGAACTTCGAGGCGCTGGCGTACGGCGAACACCGGCCCAACTACGTCCGGCGGCTCCGGGGGCTCGAACCGGGCGACGTGGTCGGGTTCTACGCGGGGCTACGGCCTCCCGGAGGCGGGCGCGCTCACCGATACCTGATCGGCTACACCTCCGTCAACTGCGTCGACGTGATCCCACCGGGCACGTCGCGTGAGGAGGCCGGCGAACTCTTCGACGCCCATCCGGAGAACGCCCACGCAAAGCGCGCCCGCACAGGAGGGCGATTCTACGACGAGGAGACGGTCGTGCTCGTGGACGGTCGGGAACCAGGCGGCCTGTTCGAACGGGATCCGGTCCAGATGAGCGTCTACGAGGTCAAGCCGGACAACGAGCGCCCCCAGTACTACCTCGACCCGGCGTTCGCGGAGCGATTCGCAGTGACGGAGGGCCGGGACAACATGCAGTTCAAGCCCGCGTACCTCTGTGATCTCGACGGCGGAGCGTTCGTCGAGGATGTGGGGGCGGAATCTACGGGTCGACAGAACCTGTTGATAGAATGAGCCTCCACCGCACCCGGCGAATATCTATCAGGACGTCTGTCGACCCGTATCGTTCACGAAGTTACAGCCGACAGTATAAGTCTGTAACTCTTATCTAGATGGAACGGAGAGAAACACGTACACATGACTGACGCGAACGTCGACGCAGAGGAGAACGCCGAAGCCGAGGAAAGCGCCGGCACCGGTGAGGACACCGATCTTGTAGCCCGCGTCGCGGCGGTCGACGAGGAACTCGCCGCCGAGGTAAGTGACCGCCTGGAGCGGGCCGCGGATTTAGACGCCGAACTGTCGGAAACGGAGGCCGAGCTAGCCGAGAAGACGGATCGCATCGAGGATCTCGAGTCGACGCTGAAGCGCACGAAAGCCGATTTCCAGAACTACAAGAAACGCACCGAGAAGCGAAAGGAGCAGATCAAGGAGCGCGCCACGGAGGATCTGATCGAGCGCCTCATCGACGTCCGGGACAATCTCGTCCGCGCGCTGGAACAGGACGACGACGCGGATATCCGCGACGGCGTCAAGGCGACGCTGTCGACGTTCGACCGCGTCCTCGAGGACGAGAACGTCGAGGCGATCCACCCGGAGCCCGGAACCGAGGTCGATCCGCAGGTCCACGAGGTCGTGGTCCGGGTCGACAGCGACCAGCCGGAAGGCCACATCGAGGACGTGTACCGTCCAGGCTACCGGATGGCGGGCAAGGTGCTCCAGGCGGCCCAGGTGACGGTGAGCGAGGGCGGAGACGAATCGGACGAGGCCGACGAGGAGGCGACCGGCGACGGCGCGGAGACGTGATCGGTGCTCAATCCTTTTGTCCGGTAGTAGAGTTCTCGGGCTCCCACCCGTCGGTCAGCGCGGCAACCCGGTCGATCGCCTCGCGCTCTTTCGTTCCGCCACACCGTCTCGCGACGTCGTCGAGGTGTGCGAGTCGATCGAGAAGGACGTCCCGGTCGTACGCGTCGACGTCAAGTCGCGAGGCCGCGACCGTCGCCTCGATCACCGCATGATACCCCCGGTTGGTCGCCGGAACGGCGCGGGATTCGACGCTCGACGCGACCGGGTGAAGCGCCCACTCTATCCATCCGGTGCCCCCGGACTCGCCGCGGTCGACGGCCTCGACCGCGACATCGACCCACGCGTCGGCCTCCGGAAGAACCGGCGTCTCCCGCTCGGTGATCCCGAGCGCGGCCTCGACGAACAGGACCGGGTCACGCGTGAACTGGACGTGACCGCTTTCTTCACGCTCGAAGTTGCGCCGCGTCCGCGTCCGACCCCAAGTCTGGGCCGTGACCGGGTCCCCGGCATGGACGCCGAGCGCGGCGACGTTCCAGCGTCCCTCCGGGCCCTTCGTCGTCACGACCGTCTCGGTGATTCCGCGAAGGTCGACTGGCCACTCCGCCGTGTCGCCGCTGTTTCCGCCCATCAGACCGACACCCCGCGTTCGAGCGCGACGTACAGCCCGCCGGCGATCAAATCGGCCGTCGTCCCGGGGTTGATCCCCTCCGCGACGAACTCCGCTGCAAGCTGTTCGGGGCCGACGTCGCCATCGAGGGCCGCCCGTGCGCGCTCGGTCACCGTCTCCGCGGTCGCCGCGTCGTGCTGGGTGGCAACGAACGTGTCCGGTTCAGCCGCGAGGAGTTCGAGAAAGGTGCTCGCCGCCCGGTCCGGGATCGGCCCCTCGGCGGTGGCGACCGACCGCGCAGCCCCGAAGGTGCGCTCGAACTCGCTCGTCCATTCCCGGGCGACTCCGTCCCTCTTTGCGGATCGCTCCATCAGGTCCGCGAGCGTGAGTCCCCGATTTTCGAGCGCCGGAATCGCCCCAGCCCCCCGGCGCACGTCGAGGTCGTCCATCCCCGGTGGGGGGTCGTCGACGGCGACGTCCACGTGTTCGAACGCGCGGTAGAACTCGGCGGCGTCCGCGACGGTCGTCGCTTCGACGACGTTCCCGGCGCCTCCGGGCGAGAGGTCTCCGTCCGAAGCGGCCCGCACGAGCGGGACGACGACGAGCAGCGAGCCGAACTGTGTGTTTCCCCCGGACTGCTGGCTCATGCCCGCGACGGCCCGCTCGAAAGCGTACCCGATCCCTGCCTTTCCGGTCGAGTCGGGACCGTCCTCGACAGTCCGCCCCCCGGCCGCGAGTGAGAGACCGCGGTGTGCGCCGACGGCGCCCGCGAGAAAGTGCTCGAAGCGCAGGTCGGGATACTCGTGGTGGCGGTCCACGTTTCCGGGTTTCGGCGTTCCACAGGGTTCGAGCAGGAGGGCGAGCTGGGCGCGCTGGGCGCGGGTTCGTTCCACCGGTCGGCGTCCGGGCGAGGTCACGCTCGGACCTCCCGCCGGCCGAACCACTCCGCCGTCGCCTTCCGAACGCGAGACAGCACGGCTGGCCTGTCGCTGGCCCGACCCACGCTCACGGCGTCGGCGCCGTGGGCCAGGTACTCGTGGGCCGTCTCCCGGCCGCGGACCCCGTTGTTCGCGATCACGAACAGGTCAGCCGCGTCGACCACGTCAGCGATGATCGGCTCCGAATCCATGGCGTCGACGTGAATGGCGTCCGCCCCCGCCTCGTCGATCCGGGCGGCGACGGCGGGAAGTGGGGCGTTCTGAACCTCTGCACGCACCTTCACGCTCACCGTCGCGCCGGTGTCGGCCGCCGCCGCGACGAACCGCGAGAGACGGGCCGGATCAGCGAGTAGCGTCTCGCCACAGCCGGCCGCACGGAGTTCCCGCTGCCGGCAGTGGGCGTTGATCTCGACGATGGCGTCGTGGCGCGCGCAGACGGCGGCGGCCTCACACAGAGGGTCGACGCTCGCGGAACGAACGTTGAACGCCGGCCTGAGAGGGGCGTCCGCGAGCGCGGCGAGTTCGTCGTCGATGAACGCGATCGGATCTGCCGGGAGGAACTCCTCGCGATTTCGGTCTTCGACCATCGCGGTGGCGGCCGCCCGCGAGGCGTCGTCCAGCGCGATCCCGCCCAGAAAGGCCGCCCCGGCGTGGTCCGCGCCGTCGCGTGCCCAGTCGGCGTCGGCCTCGCCGCTGAGACTCGCGAGCGCGACGCGTGGCGCGAACATCAGACGGTTACCCCCAGACGATCGAGCGCGCGCTCACAGGCCCGGTAGACCCGGCCGGCGTCTTCCCCGGTTCCGATGCGGATGTCAGTGCGAACGACGGGGCGGTCCAGGCTGGTCCCGTCGCCCTCATCAAGAACGAACGCGTCAACGAAGGGGTAGGCATCGGCGACGCCCCGAGTACTAGGTTCGTGGCCGACCCCGGCCATGAGTTTCGCCGCCGGTCCGGAGAACACTCGCTCCTCCACGAACGGAGAGACGGCGACGACCGGCGTCTCCGCCAGCCCTTCGGCGATCCCGTCGATCGCCGCCATCGGGCCGATGCTCGTCACCGGGTTCGAGGGGCCGATGACGACCGGATCACCGAGGGCCTCGGTGACGGCGTCGGTCGGCGCCGCGTCCGCCGCGCCGCGAAACTCCACGCTCTCGACCGTCGGCTCGGCCTCGCGAGCGACCCAGAACGCCTGGAAATGCATCTCCCCGTCGGGAGTGTGGATCATCGACGCGACAGGATCGTCGCTCATCGGCAGCAACTCGAGGTCGACGTCGAACGCGTCCGTGAGCGTGCGTGTGGCCTCGGTGAGCGTGTGGCCCTCATCCAGCAGGCCCGTCCGCGTGACGTGGACCGCACGGTCGCGGTCGCCGATGAGCATGAACTCCGCGACGCCCGAGAAGCGCCGCCACCGGGCGATGTCTCGGCCCGCAGTCTGGCGCTCGTCGGAGAGATATCGCGGGCCGGTTTCCAGTCCAGCATCGGCGGCCAGTGAGTGGAGGCGCTCGTGGGTCTCCGTCGAGTCGCCCGCGATCCCCCACCAGGTGTTCCGGTCGAGAACGTCACCCTGCATGAACAGCACCGTATCGAGGTCCGGACAGACGAGGTGGCCGCCGATCTCGACATCGTCGCCGGTGTTGGCGACGACGGCGATGTCGTCGCGCTCGACGCCGGCGAGGAGTTTCGGCGTACCGGTTCCCCCCGAGAGGAACGTCACCATGGAATTTGAGTCGGCTCCGAGGCGCTTAGCTTCTGCGGTGCAGGGCGCTAATCCCCCTTCCTCAACGAGCACCGGAGTC
>JBDGQL010000065.1:0-7289 GCA_042219105.1 Karumarchaeum halophilus (SeqCode)
TATACGGGCCGTCACGGTTTTAGGAGCGCCTAAAAACCGAAACGGTTTAGTGATCTTTAGGATAGCCTAAAACCATGGAAGAGGATTCCCGGAACGCGGACGACCGGGGCGGGTGACTGAGCCATGGCGAGTGATACAGCAACTGGCGCGGAACGTACGTCCCGGCGTAAGCGCTGGCTCGGCTGGATCGACGGCACGCTGGTGACGTTCTGTCTCGGTAGCCTCGCCGTCGTGATCGCCGGCGGACTCGTTCAGGTGAGTTTCGGTGCGTTCTCGATGACCGTCCTCCAGGCCTGGCAGGCCGTGTTCGATCCCGAGGTGATCTTCAACCTCCGGGTCTGGGAGGTGTTCCTGCTCGGCGGGACGCTGAACACGGACGCCCTCCTGAACCCTCTCGCGTGGGACTCGCTGATCGTCGAGGCGGAACTGCCCGAGATGAACACACGGAGTCTCGTCGTCTGGAACATCCGCCTGCCCCGGGTGCTCGTCGGGGCCCTCGTCGGGATGAACCTCGCCGTCTCCGGGGCCATATTCCAGGCGATCACGCGCAACGAACTCGCCAGCCCGTTCATCCTCGGGGTCTCCTCGGGAGCGGGCCTGATGATCCTGCTCACGCTCGTCGTCTTCTCCGGATTGACCGCCTTCCTCCCCCTCATCGCCTCGATCGGCGGGGCCGTCGCCTTCCTGATCGTCTACGCCATCGCCTGGAAGAACGGCACGTCACCCGTCCGCCTGGTGCTTGCGGGCGTGATCGTCGGCACCGTGTTCGGGTCGATCCAGACGGCGCTTTTCTTCTTCGCGGAGGACATCGGCGTCGTCCAGTCCGCGATCGCCTGGACCACCGGCTCGCTGACGGGCACCGACTGGGAACAGGTCCGGATGGCCCTGCCCTGGACGGTCGTCGCGATGGGACTCGCGTGGATCAGCTCCCGCCAGCTCAACGTCCTCCTCCTGGGTGAGAGCACCGCCAAGTCCCTCGGGATGAGCGTCGAGAAGGTCCGGTTTGCCCTCTCGGGGGTCGCGGTCCTGGCTGCGGCGGCGAGCATTGCCGTCGCGGGCATCGTCGGCTTCGTCGGCCTGATCGTGCCACACATGGTCCGCAACGTCGTCGGCAGCGACTACAAGCAACTCGTCGTCGGCTGCATGTTCGCGGGCCCGGCGCTGATGGTCGCGGCCGACGTCGGCGCCCGGCTCGGACTCCAGGTCCTCACGGGGTCGATGGGACAGATGCCGGTCGGGATCGTGACGGGGCTGATCGGCGGGCCGTACTTCCTGTACCTGATGCGCAAGCAGGAACGGATGGGTGAGATATGACGACCGAGGACGACCCGCGCGCCGATGGCGGCGTCGGGATGGTTGAGGGGGCGGACGCCCGGCCGGACGGCGAGGCTCCCGACGAGTCGCCGGAAGGGTCCCCCGAGCGCGGCGACCCCTCGGGGCGCAGCGAGGCCAGCGAGTTCGCCGGGGAGGACCTCGTCATCGGATATCCAACGAGTGACGAACCGGTAATAGACGGCGAGACCCTCCACGTGCCTCCGGGGGAGGTGACCGCCCTCGTGGGACCGAACGGCTCGGGAAAGAGCACGCTCCTGAAGGGGCTGGCCGACCAGATGGAGCTCGACGGCGGACGGGTCCTGCTCGATGGCGCCGACGTCCAGAAACTGGAGACGGATGAGTTGGCCCGGAAGCTCGGCCTGCTCTCCCAGGAACACACTTCTCCGGAGAGCATCACCGTGGAGAAGCTCGTCGAGCACGGCCGGTACCCACACCGGGGCTTCTTCGAGGGGCTCTCGGCGTCTGATCGCGAGGCGATCGATCGGGCGATCTCGCTCGCCGGCGTCGAGCATCTCCGGGAGCGCGAGGTCGGAAGCCTGAGCGGCGGCCAGAAACAGCTCGTCTGGATCGCCATGATCCTCGCCCAGGAGACTGACGTGGTCCTGCTTGACGAGCCGACGACGTTTCTCGACTTGCACCACCAGCTCGAAGTGATGGAGATCGTCGAGAACCTGCGCGATACGAGCGAGGTCACCGTGGTGCTCGTTCTCCATGACATCGACCAGGCCGCCCGGTACGCCGACTACATGATCGCGTTGCGGGACGGAGCGATTCACGACAGGGGTCGCCCGACCGAGGTCGTCACCGAGGACCTGCTCGCGGAGGTGTTCGAGATCGAGGCACGCGTCGAGGACACCGCGCGTGGCCCCCGGATCGAACCCCTCCGTGCGCGCCACGACGATCCGATGGAGGACCAGCCGTGAGCGAGTCCGAGGTGCTCGAAACCGAGCTGAACGCCTACCGCGAACGGGTTTCGTGGCCGCTGTACCGGCTGTTTCGCGCGTACGGCGCCGGGGAGCGCCGCTGGCTCGTCCTCGGCCTCGCGACCAGCGTCCTCGCATACGGGAGCCTGCTCGTGTCGCCCATCGTGCTGGGGACGACCATCGACGCGGTGTTCACCGGGGAAAGCGCGTACGCGCTCCCGCTCGTCCCCGGGGCGTGGCTGCCCGAGGAGCCGGGCGCGCAGTTCTGGCTCTCGGCGGCAGTCATCGGCGTCGCGCTCGCCGGGGGCGCGATCCTGCAGTGGGTTCGCGGCGTGGCGATGAACCTCTTCGCCCACGGCGTGATGTACGCCATCCGGGTCGACGCCTACGAGAAGATGCAGCGTCTGGACATGACGTTCTTCGATAACAAGGAGACGGGCGAAGTCATGTCGATCCTCAACAACGACACCTCGAACCTGGAGACGTTCTTCGACAACGCACTCGGCGACAGCGTCCGCGTTAGCGTGATCGTGGCCGGCGTCGCCTCGGCGCTACTGTACACGAACTGGCAACTCGCCCTCGTCACACTCGGCGCCGTTCCCCTGCTGGCCGGGTTCACGTGGTGGTTCATGCGCGCCATCGAACCCCGGTACACGCGCCATCGTGAGACCGTCGGCGACCTGAACACTCGCATCGAGAACGGGCTGAGCGGCATCAAACTGGTCAAGACCACGAGCACCGAGTCCTACGAGAACGAGCGGGTCCGCCGCGTCTCCCGGGAGGTCTTCGACGCCAACATGGACGTGTTGAAGCTGAGTTACTTCTACCGACCCGGGATGGAACTCATCACGGGCGCGGCGCTGCTCGCGACGTTCGTGCTGGGCGGTCTGTGGGTGTTCTCCGGCCCGCCGTTTTTCTTCTCCGGCGACCTCACCACCGGCGATTTCGTCGTCTTCATGCTGTTGACCCAGCGCCTGACCGGTCCGATGGCCCAGCTGTCGAGCATCGTCGACTGGTACGAGAACGCGAAGGCCTCGGGCAAGCGCATCTGCGGGCTGATAGACGTGCCCGTCCGCATCGAGGACGCCCCCAACCCCGTCAGACTCGACGACATCGAGGGCCACGTCGCGTACGACGACGTGACCTTCGCGTATGACGATGGCGAGACGGTACTGGAAGGGGTCGACACCGACGCCGAGCCGGGCGAGACGGTCGCCATCGTCGGCCCGACGGGGGCGGGCAAGTCGACGATCGCCAAGCTGCTCCTCCGCCTGTACGACGTCGACGACGGCGCGGTCCGGGTCGACGGCCATGACGTGCGTGACGTGCGACTTGCGGACCTGCGCTCCGCGATCGGTTACGTGAGCCAGGACACGTTCCTGTTCGACGGGACCGTCGCGGAGAACGTCCGGTACGGGCGGTTCGACGCCGACCGCGAGGACGTGATCGAAGCGGCCGAGGCGGCCGAAGCCCACGCGTTCATCGAGGACCTCCCGGAGGGCTACGACACCCGGGTGGGGGAACGGGGCGTCAAGCTCTCGGGTGGCCAGCGTCAGCGCGTCGCCATCGCTCGGACCGTGTTGCAGGACCCCGACGTGCTCCTGCTGGATGAGGCGACCTCCGACGTGGACACGGAGACGGAGTACCTCATCCAGCGCTCGCTGGACAGACTGGCCGCCGATCGGACGACGCTGGTGATCGCCCACCGGCTCTCGACGGTCAGGGACGCGGATACGATCGTCGTACTGGACGGGGGCGAAGTCGTCGAACGCGGTACTCACGAGGAGTTGCTGGCTGCGGATGGGCTGTACGCGAACCTCTGGGGCGTCCAGGCCGGCGAGATCGAGTCGCTACCCGAGGCGTTCCTCGAACGGACGGCCACGTCGTCGACCGGGCGCTGAGTCTCCCGAGTCGTCGACCGGGCGCTGAGTCTCGCAGGCGGGCGTTATCGATACCTTTTTGTGTTTTTAGGCTGGCCTAAAATCATGGGAGACGACGCTACTGAACACGGGACGTCGACGCGCAGGGACGCGATCAGGTACACGGGCGCACTCCTTGGCGGTGGGTTGCTCGCTGGCTGTACCGGCGACGGGAACACGGGATCGCCGACGGGAACGGCGGACCCTAACGCCGAGTCGACCGACGCGGGATCGCCGACGGGGACGGCGGACCCTAACGCCGAGTCGACCGACGCGGGATCGCCGACGGGGACGGCGGACCCTAACGCCGAGTCGACCGACGCGCCGGACCCGGCGTCGACGGACGCGACCGAAATCCCCGGCAGCTACGAGGCTTGTATCGAGCCCGCCGGCTGTCTCACCTTCGAGTCGGTCCCGGAGACGTACGTGGTGTACAACGGCGGATGGGCCGACATGGCGTTCGCGCTCGGTCAGCGCGAGGGCTTTCTCACCGCGGGGAACATGATTCCCGGCTTCTTTTTCGAGCCCTTCGGGCTGGAGGTGCCTCCGGAGGACGAACTCGCGTCGTTCTGGCAGAACGGCGGCTGGTCGAAGGAGGTGTTCCTCGAACTCGATCCCGACGTCATCCTCATGGACCCGAACTACATGCACGGCGTCGGCTGGGACGACTCCTGGGACGAGGACGACACCGAGGACCTCGCCGAACAGGTCGCGCCCTTCTTCGGGAACAACTCCCGGCGCCGCCGGGAGTTCCACGACTACAAGCTGTACTCGCTGTACGGCGCTTTCGAGCGCCTCGCCGACCTCTTTCAGGAACGCGACCGCTATGAGGCGTTCAAGTCGATCCACGACGACCTTCAGAGGAAGATCGACTCGCGGACGCCCGAGGAGGCACCGACGATCGGGCTCATCAACGGCGGGTCTGACCCCTCGAAGGGAGAGTTCTTCCCTCTCGATCCCCGGGGAGAGGGCTACGAGATGAAGCCCTACCGCGATCTCGGAGTCGAAAGCGCGTTCCCCGACGACCTGGAGGGCGGGCAGGCGGATTACGAGACGATGCTCGAAGTCGATCCCGAAATCATCGTCGTCCACTGGGGCATCGGGACGACGGGCGGGACGGGATCGTTCTCCGCGGAGGCGTTCCGCGAGCAGTACGTGACGCCGATGGAGGAAGACACCGTGGGAAACCAGCTCACCGCGGTCCAGGAGGGCAACGTCTACCCCGGCCAGTACGGCGAGCAGGGGCCGATCGTGAACCTGCTCCAGACGGAGATGGTGGTCCAGCAGCTGTATCCCGACGAGTTCGGCGCGTTCGCGCCCGACGCCTTCCCCGAGGTCCCCGAGGATCGACGCCTGTTCGACCGCGAGCGAGTACGGGAGATCATCGCGGGTGAGATCTGAGATGGCGCGCACGGACACCGTTGGGACGACGCTCGCTGACACGCCGGAACTCGACGCAGACGTCGTCGTGATCGGGGGCGGGGCAGCCGGACTCTCGGCGGGGGCGTTCCTCGCCCGGTACGGGCTGGAGACGCTCGTGCTCGCTCGCGGCAAGTCGGCAATCCGACAGTGCGCGCACCTGGAGAACTACCTCGGGTTTCCGGGGGGAGTCTCACCCGAGCGCTTTCTCGCGCTGGGACGGAGCCAGGTCGAGTTCGAGGGCGGTCTCGTCCGTGAGGAACTCGTCGAGACCGTCGAACGCACGGACCTGCCGGATCACGGGGACGCCGGAATCGGCACAAGAGCGGACGGCTCGGATCCCGACCAGGGTGGCTTCCGCGTCGAGAGCGATGGGAGGACGTACCTGACCAGGTACGTGCTGGCCGCGACAGCCTACGACGGCGACATGTTCGAGGCGTTCATCGAGGAGGTCGACACCGACGCGGAGTACGGTTTCGTCGACAGCGACGCAGGGCGGACGCCGATCGAGGGCCTGTACGCGGCGGGCTGGATGACCGACGAGACTGTCCACCAGGTGATCGTGAGCGCGGGCCACGGCGCGCGCGCCGCCATCTCTCTGGTCCGTGACGACCTCGCAGCCCGGTACTGGCCCGCCGTCGCCGACCACTACGTCGACTGGGTGGTCCACGAAGGCCGCTACGCGGGCGACGAGGAGTGGGAGGCGGACACCCGCAAGTGGTTCGAGCGCGAGGTGCTCGTCGACGGCGTCGACGCCGAAACCACCGAGAAGGCGTTCGACCACCTGTGCAGCGAGTTCCTCGACCGGATGCTCGACGCCGACGAGGTCGACCAGCGCAACCGCGAGGGGCAGTTGCAGCTACTAGAGCACCTCGACGACGACGTGGTCCGCGAGTACGCCGACGGGCTCGATACCGCCCGGAAGGAGGCGATTAGTGACCACCGCTGAATCCGCTCCCGGCGTACCCGCAAGCAAGACTGATCGGCGGGGAGACATCGTGTTGACCGGGAATGATCGATCTGTATATTGATCTATTCGTGTCCGGGTGTATACCGCCATGATCGGAACCACGCTCAACGACATCCACGCACGCATCGAGGAGCTCGCGAGCGAGACCGGGGAGTATTACCTCACCTGTGCCCGGTACGGTGACCGCCCCGTGCCTGCGTCGAACCTGTGGTTCGAAAGCAGGGCGACCGCGCGGGTGGCCGCTCGCGCGACCGAACAGTACCGGGATGCGCTCCGGAGGTACGACCCACGACTCCCCCACTACGACATCGTCGTCTCACAGGAGACCCAACCGCTCGTCGCCACGGACGACCGAAACGATCGGCGACCGATGGACGACTCGGACCCCGAGGCGTGGACGCTCACGGAGCCGGTTCTCGATAGCGCGTCGGCGAGACGTGGGGCAGGGACCTCGGCTTCCCCCGGACACCGGGGCCGCATCGAGTTCTGCCATCGCGTCGCCGCTGCCGTCTTCGAGACGCTCTCGAACGCCGGATACGACAGCGTCGAAACGGCCGTCATGGACGCGTATTTCGACCTCGCCGAAGCCGTTACCGACCCCGACGGACTCTGTCTGTGCCTGCTCGAAGGAATGTCGGCTGAACTGAATGAGGGGTTGATGCCGGACGAACAGGCCGAGGTGCTGGCCGGCGCGGCAGCGAGACTGGAGCCCACCGAGGTGAC
>JBDGQL010000223.1:0-7269 GCA_042219105.1 Karumarchaeum halophilus (SeqCode)
GCTGTCGATTCCCGGTGGTCCGTCCGTTCGAGATGTCGCTACCCCGGAGCGCCGGCGCCAGTCATGTTCCGGGGTGTGTCCGGTGAGCAGTTCCGACTCCGCCACTTCGGAGTGACTACGAACGGGCGTGTCGGGCATCGACGAGATACTCAGTGGCGGCCTCCAGCCCCGATCCGCCACGCTCGTCAGGGGGCCGCCGGGGTCGGGAAAGACCATCCTCGGCCTGCATTTCCTCGCGCGCGGCGTCGAATCGGGGGACACCGGGTTGTACGTCAATCTCGGGGAGCCCGACGACTACATCCGGGAGACGGCACGGGGCTTTGGCCTCGACATCGAGCAGGTCGAGTTCCTCAATCTCTCGCCGTCCCGGGAGGAGTTCCGGAGCGAGGAGACGTACGACCTGTTCAGTTCGGCCGAGGTGGAGGGCGAACCCATGGTCGAGGACGTCCGGGAGAGGGTCCGGGACGTTGATCCGGACCGCGTCGTCGTCGATCCCGCCACCGAGTTCCGGTATGTCACGCCGGACGAACACCAGTTCCGGACGCAAATCCTGGGCCTGCTCGACTTTCTCAAAGACGAGGAGACGACGGTCGTTCTCACCTCCCAGGCCGCGGCGTCGATGCCCGACGACGACCTCCAGTTTCTCGTCGACGCCGTCCTCAACGTCGAGGAGGACCCCGACCGGCGGACGATCCACGTCTCGAAGCTCCGTGGATCCTCAGCCCGGCGGGGCCGGCACACGCTCCGGATCGCCGGCGACGGAATGTCAGTGTGGCCCCGTCTCGATCCTGGCCGCCACGAGCGCGAAGCCGAGCATTCGGTACTCTCCTCGGGAATCCAGGAACTCGACGCACTGCTTTCGGGCGGACTCACCACGGGAACGATCACGATGTTCAGCGGACCGACCGGCGCCGGAAAGACGACGATGGGGCTGCAGTTCGCGATGGCGGCCGCCGACCAGGGACACCGATCGGTGCTGTACAGCTTCGAGGAGAACACGCGAACGCTCCTGACCCGGGCCGAGTCGGTCGGCATCCCGGCGACCGGAATGATCGACCGGGGGTCGCTCGTCGTCGAGGAACTCGGGTCGGACCGGCTCACTATCGACGAGTTCACCAGCCGCGTCCGGACGGAGGTCGAGGAAAAGGACACCGGGGTCGTCATGATCGACGGGACGACGGGGTTCGAGCACTCCCTGCGGGGACTGGGCGACGATCCGACCGACGCGCTCGTCAGGGTCGGACAGTACCTCCGGAACATGGGCGTCACGGGCCTGATGACGAACGAGGTCCACCAGATCACCGGCGAGTTCCGGGCGACCGACCGACAGATCAGCCATCTCGCCGACGCCATCGTGGTCCTTCGTCACGTCGAGTACAAGGGAGAACTGCGGAAGGTGATCGGAGTCCTGAAAAAGCGCACGAGCGACGTCGAACCCCGGCTCCGGGAACTCGAGATCACCGGGGACGGACTGCGCGTCGGCGAGCCACTGACCGGGCTCAGAGGCATCCTGACGGGGACGCCGGAGTGGGACGATGGAGCCTGACGCTACCGTACCGGGCGGGACGACGAGATATGTCTCCACGGAACCGGAGATGTAACAACCGATGGACACACACGATCCACTGAAAAACGGCATCGACGGGGATGTCGACGCCCTGCTCGATTCCTCCGAGGAGAGCGCCGACCCCCCTGCTCCTGAGGCATCGGCGACCATCTATCCGCTTCTCGCGGACGACGGAAACCAGCGCGTCCTGAGAGAGTGGATCGCCGATCACGACACCTATCACCTGGCGAAGGCGGACGATCCGGTGACCGACGCCGACTTCGACCTTTGTCTCACCGACGAAGGGGGTATCCGGCGCCACGGGGACGACCTCGAATCGGTCAAGTCGGAGGCAGCGCCCGTTCTCCTGCCGGTGCTCCTGTTGCTTCCGGAGACGCGAACGGAGATCATCGATGTCGACGGGGGGGAAATTGCCGACAACGTCTTCGCGACGACGATCGACGAGATCGTCTCGCTGCCGATCCGGCAGGTCGAGTTAGCGTGGCGGATCCGTGCGCTGCTCCGGTTGCGCGCCCAGTCGCTCGATCTGCAGAGACAGACGAACCAGCTCGAGGTGTTCCAGCAGGCCGTCGAGAGTTCCGGACACGCCGTCTACATCACGGATCCCGACAGCGAGATCAAGTACGTCAACCCCGCGTTCGAGGAGATAACCGGATACGACGCTTCGGAGGCGATCGGTCGGACCCCACAGCTGTTGCACTCCGGGGAGATGCCCGACAGCTACTTCGAGAACCTCTGGGAGACGCTTCACGCCGGAGATGTCTGGAACGGCGAGATCGTCGACCGCCGCAAGGACGGCGACCTGTACTACGCTGCCCAGACGATCGCGCCGATCACTGACGACGGGGGCGTCACGGCGTACGTCGCCGTCCAGAACGACATCACCGAACGCAGGGAACGCGAGAAGGCCCTCGAACGGCGAACGCAGGCCATCGAGAAAGCGCCCGTCGGCGTCACCATCTCCGATCCAGACCAGCCCGATAACCCGCTGATATACGTCAACGAGGCGTTCGAGGAAATGACGGGCTGCTCGCGCGAGGAGGCCATCGGCCGGAACTGCCGGTTCCCGCAGGGAGAACACACCGATCCCGACGCCGTAGCCCGGATCCGCGAGGCGATCGACGCCGAGGAGCCGATCTCGATCGACCTCCGCAACTACCACGAGGACGGCACGGAGTTCTGGAACCACCTCGTCGTCGCGCCCATCCACGACGACGACGGCGACCTCGTCAACTACGTCGGATTTCAGCAGGACGCGACCGAGCGAAAGCAACGCGAGCGACAGCTGGAGGTGCTCAGTCGAGTGCTCCGGCACAATCTCCGCAACGAGTTGAACGTCATCCAGGGGCAGGCCGATCTCATCCAGTGGCGCGCCTCCGACGCGAGCGCCGACAGCGCGAGCACGATCGCCGACAGGGCGAGCACGATCGTCGACAGCGCCAGCGCGATCGCCGATACGGGCGAGGAGCTGATGGAGCTCGCGGAGAAAGAACGTGCGATCACGGAGTTGCTGACCAGCGATCCACGGATCGACCGGAGAGACGTGGGCAAGACCGTCCGCCGGATGGCCGGGAACGTTCAAGCGGAATTCCCGGACGCGTCGATCACCGTCGAGTGCCCGGAGGACGTTACGGCCTCCGTCTCCGGGGAATTCGGAAGCGCGATCGAGGAACTGCTCGTGAACGCGGTCGTCCACAACGGCTCCTCGGCGCAGGTGATCGTGACGGTCACGTCCGATGATGGCGCCGTCCGGATCGACGTCTCTGACGATGGGCCCGTGATCCCGGCGGCAGAACGCGACGTGTTGCTGGGAACGGGCGACAGGAGTCCGACGTACCACGGGAGCGGGCTGGGACTGTGGCTCGTCAACCTCATCATCACCCGATCGGGCGGGACCGTGACACACGAGGAGATCGAGCCACGCGGCAACGTCGTCGGGATCACGCTTCAGAAGTGAAACGCCCGTTCGGCGCCGAGACGGGCGCACTTATGTAGGTCTGTCGAGAAGGACCGACCATGCTCTCATTACAGCTCGATGGGTTCATGATCGAACTCGATGAGGGATCGATCAAGAACGTCGGCGCGCCGAACAAGTCGGGGACGGCGAAACTGTACGACGTCGACCACGCGGAGGCCCGGGCGTTCGGAGACGAGCGCGTGAAGGTCGCGTTCGCCGACGGGGAGGGAAACGAGGTCGAGGTGGCGCTGGCGCCGTCAGAAGCGCGGTCGATCGCCCGCGAGATCGAATCACTGGAGCAGGAAAGTCAGGTGTTCGAGTGATCCTGGCCCGGGATCGTCCCGGGAACCCGACGGACGGCTTTCGACAGTCGTTTTAGTGCGGCTGTACTTCGTACATTCAAATGAGTACATGTCTCATCTGTGGCGCTCCGGTGGAGGGCCACGTCTGTGGCAGTCACGAACAGGACGTTTGCTTCGAGTTCGAAGGAAGCCGCTCGGGGCAGTTGACCGAGGGCAGGTTTTACCTGGGAACGGTCGACGGGTTCGCCGAGTTCGGCGTGTTCGTCGACGTCGGCGACCACGTGACCGGGTTGCTCCACACGAGCGAACTCGACCAGCGACTGGAGAGTCTCGACTGGGATCCGGGCGATGCGGTGTACGTCCAGGTGAAGAACGTCCGCAATGACGGGAACGTCGACCTGGGATGGTCGATCCGGCAACACGAGTCGGAGTTCCGCGGGAAGCTCATCGACACCCCGGAAGGCGACGAACTCCCGGAAGACGAAGAAGAGGATGAATCGGAAGCTGAGGACGGAAGCGGCGCGACCGGGGCCAGTACCGAGACCACGGGTTCTGCCGGCGGGGAGCCGGCGGCGCCGACGGCGGGAGGCGGGTCCAGCGGCGGCGGCGGAGCGGTCGCAAGCGGCGGGGACGCCGGGACCGAAACGGCCGCGAGTACCGACACGGCGAGCACGGAGGCGGCCAGCGTCTCGGTAGCTGTCGACGAACTGGATCGCACGTCCGTCGCTGACCTCGCAGATCTGATCGGCGAGCCGGTCGTCGTCGAGGGGAAGGTCGTCGAGGCGCGCCAGACGAGCGGCCCGACGGTGTTCGAGGTCCGCGACGAAACCGGGACGGTGGAGTGTGCCGCCTTCGAGTCAGCGGGCGTCCGGGCGTACCCCGAAATCGAGGCCGGCGACGTCGTCGCGTTCGCGGGCGCCGTCGAGGAACGGCGGGGCGACGTTCAGCTCGAAACGGACGACGCTGAACGACTCGAGGGTGCGGACCGTGAGGCCGTCGAGCGCCGACTCGAGGAGGCGATCGAGGCGCGCGCCCGGCCCGGGTCGGTCGACCTGCTGGTCGACAAGGAAGGCGTCGCGGCGGTCCAGGAGGGGATCGTCGAGGCTGCGACCACGATCAGGCGGGCTATTGTCGAGGGCCGGCCGGTCGTGCTCCGACACAGCGCGACGGTCGACGGATACGCCGCCGCGGCGGCGATCGAGCGCGCCGCGATCCCGCTGGTCCGGGAGGAACACGAGGCCGAGGACGCCACGTACCACTACGTGAGCCGCCGACCGCTGGAGGATCGGATATACGGCATGCGCGACGCGATCCGGGACGCGACGAACATGCTCGACGCCGAGGAGCAACACGGCGAGCCGACGCCGCTTTTCGTCTTCGTCAACGCCGGCAGCACCACGGAGTCCGAGGACGGGTTCGACCTCCTCGACGCCTACGGAGCCGAGCGCGTCGTCATCGACGCCGACTATCCCGACGCCGAGATGGAGGCCACGGCCGCCGCGTTCGTGTCCCCCCATCTCGCCGGCAGCGAGGACGCCGAGGACGTCACCACGACGACGCTGGCCGCGAACGTCGCCGTGCACGTCTCCGAGGACGCACGCGAGGACGTGTCCCACCTGCCCGCCGTGAGCTACCGGCGGGAGACGCCGGAGCTCTACCGCGACCTCGCGAGGGGGGTCGGATACGACCAGACGCGCGTCGACACCGTCCGGGAAGCGATCGCCCTGGAGGCGTTCTACGGGACGTACGACGACAAGCGCGAACTCATCTCGGATCCCCTGTTCGGTGAGCGGGATCTCGCGGAGCACGCGAGCGAACAGTTCCGCGAGCGAGTCGACTCGGAGCTGCGCACCGCCGAACCCCACCTCCGGCACCACGACGCGAACGGGGCGACCGTCGGCGTACTCGACGTGGACGCGTTCACCAACATCTACGACTTTCCGCCGGCGGGAACGTTGCTCGCCGAACTCGCTGCCCGGAGCGACGAGGTCGCCGCCGTGATCGGCGTCGACGAGGATCGGCTGCTCGCGGAGGGCGGGGCGACGATCGACATGCGCGAGGTCGGGAAGCGCGTCGCCGACGCCGTTCCCGAGGGCGGGGTCGAAACCCGCGGTGGCCGTGATGGCCGACTCGTGTTCCTCAGCGGGGAGCGCAAGGCCGTCATCGAGGCGGCGGTCGAAGCCGTGAGCGACCAGATCGCCTGATTATCGGCTCTCCCGCTGTTCGACCTTGTTCAACTCGATCAACAGCCGGAAAATAGCCTTCACGAGGTTCGCATCCACGTCGAACTGTTCGGCGTTCGCGCCGGCGCGGTCCATGACGCGTTGTTCCTGCTCCTCGTCGGTGGTGGGGAGCCCCCGATCCGCCTTGACCTCCGCGATGGTATCCGCGACGTACGTGCGCCGGGCGATCAGCTCGACGAGTTCGTAGTCGATCGCCTGGATCTCCTCGCGGAGTTCCTCCAAGCTCATCTCCTCCGTGCGCCGTCCGTCCGTGTCTCGGTCAGCCATGTAGTTCCCTCCCGGTCCGCCCAGCGCTCCCGGATACGCAAAAGCGCGTCCTCCGTCCCGATAGCAGTTACGCTCGGGCCCGTCCCCGACAGCGACACGCCACGCGCCTCCGGCAGCGCCTCGATCAACGGCTCCGCCGAAAACCCGAGCGCGGCGCAGAACGCGAAGCCGTTAACCGTCATCGCCTTGGCGTACTGCCCCTCCAGGGCGGTCTCGGCGATGAAATCGGCGACGGGCGCGATTCGCTTGCAACGCTCCATATCGGCCTCCGCGGAGTAGGCCCGTTCGGGGGGGGTCCAGACGAGAACGTCCCACTCGACCTCCTCGCGGGTCAGGAGTTCGTCGTGGTCGTTGTCGGTAACCGTGACCCCGCCGAGCATGGACGCGCTCGCGTCGTCGAACGCGCCGGTGGCCGTGACCCCGGCGTCGCGGGCGGCCTCGACGCCGATCCGGGCGGCGTCAGCGCGAGTGAGCGGCCCGTCGGGACCGACCGGGGTCGAAAGCGCGGAAAGCGTCGCGAGAACGGCAGCGTTGGCGGCTGCGCTGGAGCTCTTCAGCCCGGCGGCCATGGGAATCTCACTCTCCGTCCGGACGGTCCCGCCCTGCCCATCGCCGTAGCGTTCGGTCACGATCTCGACACACCGCTCGATGAGGCGCGTGTCGGCGTCGGGTGCGCCGGCAATCTCGCCCGCGACATCCGCCCCGTCGGTGAGTTCCACGGTTGCGGTCGTGTCGGCGTCGATGGCGAATGCCGATCCTGTGTGGTTCGCCAGGGCGTTGAGCACCGTTCCCGCGGCGGGCGCCCGCGCTCGTCCCGTCATGGAACCGAGGACGGTGGGGAGTGACTTACTGGTGACGATCCCGATAATAGGGGCGCTCGTGAACTACCCCTGCCTACTCAGCCGCCTACGGCGGCTTCCTTGAGGCAGGGGC
>JBDGQL010000187.1:0-7142 GCA_042219105.1 Karumarchaeum halophilus (SeqCode)
TATCAGTCCAGAACGTCGGCGTCCTTCACCTTCCAGTCCTCGAGATATGGTCGCTCAGCTTCGACGAGATCAGCGAACAGGTCGCGGGCGGACCTGGGGTCGATCGTCACGAGCGGGTCGTTGAGGAAGGCACGATAAGCCAGGTCGAGGTCGCCGGCGAACCCGGCCTCCACCAGCGTCTCCTGGTTGTGTACGTGGGTCTCGATCAGCGACGCCACCTGACGAGGGAGCCGCCCGCCGACTCGTGGGGAGACGGCGTCGCCGGTTAGTAGGGCGTTCGTCTCCACAACCGCGCCCTCAGGGAGCCCGGGGGCCTGTCCCTCGTTTGGCAGGTTGACGTTCGTCTCCAGAGTCTCCCCGCCAAGTAACGCCCGCACGATGTCAACCATCTCCTCGCCGGACCCTCCGAGGTCGACCGTCTCCTCGCCCTCCAAGTACGCCCGTCGGCGCTTTTCCCCTCGGGGCCAGTGGTCGACGCGGTAATCGCTTGGCGTGATCTTGATCCCCCAGTGGTGGAGCGCCTCGGGGTTCTCGACGTCGAGATACCAGGGGACGAACTCCGCGAGGTGCCGGTCCCCCGCCGCGGGGTACGCGCCAAAGCGCCGATAGAGGTCGAAGCTGACGAGATTGTGGCCGCCGTACACCGACATCTCATCGAGGTCGCCGGGTTCGAACCCTCCGGGGATGGGCTCGCGCTCGGACATTTCGGCCTCTATCGCGGGCGTGAGATCCCGTCCGCCGACCCGCGCGCCGGTGAGCCAAGTAAAGTGGTTTATTCCTGTCACGTCGATGTCGACTTCCTCGCCCGTCGCTTCGACTCCGAGGTGCTTGTCCGCCAAGTCTGCGAGGTACGACTGGACGTGGTACACCTCATGACAGACCCCAAGGGCGTTGATTTCGGGGAACTCCTCGTACAGCGTCCGGGTACAGACCGTCATCGGGTTGGTGTAGTTGATGACCCAGGCATCGGGGCAGCACTCGCGGACGGTGGCGGCAATCTCTCGGTACTGTGGGATCGCTCGCATCGCGCGGAACGTTCCGCCGGGGCCGACCGTGTCGCCGACGGTCTGTACGATCCCGTACTCCGCGGGGAGTTCGAGGTCGTGTTTGAACGTCTTGGCGGGCGGGTCTTGGGTCGAACAGACGACGACATCGGCGCCGTCGAGCGCTGCTGCCATCGTCTCGACAGCCTCGTATGACCACTCCCCGCGGGTGTCGTCCCTGGACTGGACCTGTTCGCCGAGGCGTACGTTCGCCTGCGCGCTCTCCAAATCGACATCGTAGAGCCGGACCGTCCCGGACATGTCGCCGGCGAGCGCAAGGTCGCCGACGAGCGTGGTCGCCCAGTTCCGGCTCCCGCCGCCGACGACGGCGATTCGGACGTCCTCGAACGTCGCGTCGCCAGCGTCTGGTTCGAACATACCACAGCTCCACGCTCCCGGCGGTTAAATCGATCGGGGTCCGTAGCTGTCCCCGGAAAGAATTAATATCTTGCCGCGTGTTGGTATCACCACCAGACGTTTTCATGACCTCGGATGAGCCAGGGACCAACGCCGGAACCGGGATGCTTGGCCGGGAACAGGATCCCTTCGATCGTGACCTCTCCGATGCGAACTACAGCATCTATGAGTGTGACACGTGTGAGAACGTCGTGTTCACGCTCGCTTCCGGGTCCGACCTGACCTGCCACGGGGCGGAAATGACCGAGATAACCGAGTGTGAAATCGACGTCAACGAGCCCGATCTCCGGCAGGTGTTGCTCGACGCGTTCGACCTCCCGAAAGCCGGTCTCGATATCTGTCTGTGTGTGATCGGTGATGGGCCGATGTCGCCGGGCGAGGTCGCCGACACCCTCGATTACGACCGGAGCACCATCTCCCGGTATCTGAACGATCTCGTCGATATCGGCCTGCTGGAGAGGAGCCAGCTCAACCGCGAGAGCGGCGGCGTCGTCAACGTGTACCACTCGATCGATATCGATCGGATGCGCCGCGAGACGCTCGTGGGATTTTTCGTCTGGGCCGGGGAGGCGGCCAGCCTCATCGAAGAAGCGAACGTCACCAAGGAGACCTACCTCGAAGAGGACGGCCCGGGTTCGCTCAATGAGGTGTTCTGGGAGGAGTTCCGAAACTGATCGGAGGTAGAAAGGCTGAAACGACTCGGGCGAGTACCTGACACGTATACTATGGACGAGCAGGCACTGCGGAAGGAGGCGCACGACCTCGACGTGACGGTGTGGGTGGGGAAGGCAGGCACCGACGCGGTTGTGGGGGAACTGTCGGACCAGCTCGCCGAGCGGGACCTGGTGAAGGCGAAGTTCCACCGATCGGCGCGTGGCGGATCGTCGATGGAGAAAGCCGCGGCCAACCTCGCCGAGGCGACGGGCGCGGACCTGATCGAAACCCGGGGTAACACGGCGGTGTACTACCGGTGATCACACTCCAGCTCGCCGGGTTCGTCTCGGGTATCCTGGACCGGCTAGATGTTCCCCTCGCGGACCCGATCGGCTCCCTGCTTTCCCTCCTCATCGCGTTCGTCGTTCTGTACTACGTCGGCACGGCCGTCGTGCTCCCGATCGTGGATCGCACGCTCCGTTCGCGAGCCATGGACGAAGGCGCCCGCAAGCCGCTGAACAAGGTCGCGTGGTTCGTCGTCGTCTTCGTCGCGCTCGCGGCCGCCTTCGGCCTCGCGGACTACGGCGGCTTCCTGCAGTCGCTGGCGACGGTCGCCGCGGCGGCGACGCTGGCTATTGGCTTTGCCCTGCAGGACGTCATCAGCAACTTCGTCGCAGGGGTGTTCATTTTCACCGACAAGCCGTTTCGGAACGGCGACTGGATAGAGTGGGACGGGAACGCGGGGACGGTCGAGGACATCAGCCTCAGGGTCACCCGCGTGCGCACCTTCGACAACGAACTCCTCACGGTGTCGAACTCGGAGCTCACCAGCGGGGTCGTAAAAAATCCCGTCGACGGCGACCAACTCCGCCTGAAGTTCGTCTTCGGGATCGGCTACGACGACGACATCGAGAAAGCCACCGAGATCATCATCGAGGAGGCGGAGAATCACCCCGATATCATGGACGATCCGGCGCCGTCCGTCCGGATGAACGAACTCGGCGACTCCTCGGTAGGGCTGCAGTCCCGGATCTGGATCGCGGATCCCCGCCGGTCGGACTTCGTCCGGATCCGCGGGGAGTACGTGACGGCAGTCAAGCAACGCTTCGACGAGGAGGGGATCAACATTCCCTATCCGAACCGGACGATCGGCGGCGGCCTCGAACTGTCGGGCGTCGACGGTGTCGTCGAACCCTCGACCGATTAATACTGTCGGCCGTGGGTCCGATCCCCCACGGACGCCCCCATCCCCCGGAAAAGTTAAATCGTCTAAGATATAACGTGGCCTTGGGAAACATAGATGGGGATAATACGCTCGCTTCTGGCCTTCGTAGTGGTGATACTGTTCACAACTAGCCTCGTCGCCGGTAACGCCGTCGTCGCGGTCGACCGGACGGCCGCAAACGAGGAGTTCGTCAAGACGACACTCGAAGAGGAAGGCGCCTACAGGACCATCCAGTCAGTTGCGAGCGAGGAGGCGGCCGCGCAGATAGAGGATGTGGACCTCCCCGCCGCCATTATCAACAACACGCGCGAGGACGTCAACGACACCCTCGAACGAGCGTATCTCAAAGACCAGACTGAGGCAAACATCGAGCGGGTGTTCGCGTTCCTCGAAGGGGATCGGGACAGACTCAACGTTTCGGTCGACCTCACCCCGGTGAAGGAGAACTTCACCGCCCTCATCGAGGATCGAATCGCGAACACCTCGCGCGGGGAACTGCTCGACATCGTGGCGGAGAACGACGATCTCTCGACGGAGGTCGCCGGCGAGGAGATCTCCCTGAAGCGGACGATCGCGAACATGTCGAAAAACGAGACGCTCTACAACCGGGAGAAAGCCCGGGTCCGGGATCGAGCCATCAACCGCGCGGTGAACGAGTCCTACGACGAATCCGTGGCAAACGAGGAGTACGACCCCCTGCTTGGTCTGGTGATCGAGGATTACAACCCCAACAACTACACCAAGTCGGAGAAAGCTGACCTCGTCCAGGAGCGCGAAACGGAAATCAAGGCCGAACTTGAGGCCGAGGCCCGGGCCGGCAGTGACACCGTCAACGTCGATCAGAGGCTCCGGGAGATCAACGAGCAGGCCAAACAGAGCGCAAACACCACCGTGGAAAACAGCCTGTCGGGAACCGAGTTCGAACCGGCCGCGGGGCCGGCCACTGAGATGGCGGCCGCCACCATCGATGGGCTGACGACGAACCAGTCGTACGCGGAGTACACCTCCCGGATGTCGGCTGCTCAGACCGACCTCGCGGCCGAGGTTTCGACCGTCGTCCGGAATCGACTCGACGAGCAGGTCGAGGACCGGTTCAATCTGCTGCGGAACGACCAGATCAGTGACGCCGAGCGCGCCGATATCCGGAACGCCGCTGATAACGCCAGGGACGGCTACGGAAGCCTCGATCTGAGCATGTTGCTGTTCCCGCTCATCTCGATCGGACTGATCGGGGTGCTGTACCTGATCACGCGCTCGTTCCCGGCGACCGCCGTGCTGTCCGGCATCCCGGCGCTGCTGGTCGGTGGCGGCACCTACGCCGTCGCGTCGGCCGCACCGGGCGAGATCGATTCGGAAGTCCGGTCGGAGTTGCAGGGCTCGGAGGTTCCCGAGAAGGCGATCGACCTGATTCTCGGCATCACCGACCAAGTGCTCGGGGTCGTCGCCCAGCAGTCGCTCGTCATCGCGCTCGTGGGCGTTGGGCTGATCGTCGCCGGAATCATCGTCAGCGTGCAAGACTAACTTTTTCCCGCGGTTACCCCGGCCGATTCCGGGAGCGTGATCGACACGTTCCCGTCACCCCCCGAGACGCTCGTGTTTCGCACGAACTGGTCCGTCCCGATAAAAACGACCACGGAGTCACTGCTGACCCGCTCCAGGCCGAAGGTCGTCCCGTTGATGCGCCAGCCCTCCTCGGTTCGTGTCCCCCGCGTCGCGAGTGAGTCCTCGAACGCCGACGCGAACTCGGTCCGGTTATCGGCGTCGTCGAACCGGAGCACCCACGCGTACGCCGCCGATCCGCCCGAACGCGGACGGTAGGTCCGGAGGGAGTCGTTACCCCAACCGGCTGCGGCAGCGTTCGCCCGGTTGCGGTCGAGACCGTTCCGGAGGGCGATCCGCAGAAACCCCTCTCCCAGCCGGTCGGTGCCAATCCGGCGGTATGCTCCCGTGTTCTCTGTCACCGAGAGGTTCCTCGGGGGCTCCGAACCCGGCGCGAGCCCGTGGATGACCTGTTCCCCCGTCCGTGGAGGATTCTCATACACCGAGTCCATCGCGTCGTATCTGGGATCCCGTTCTTCGAGGTACCGCCACCCCGCAATGTACCGGGAGTTCGTGTACGCCGGATAGCTCCCGGCTCCGAGTCGCTCCCGGATGTCGACGTACAGCTCCGAGTTCGTCACGTTTCCGTCGATGTGTCGTGCGATGTAGGCGTCGGTCGTGTACACCGCCGCGCCCTCGAGAAGGCTCCCGAAAACGAACTCCGCGTCGGTCGTCGAATCGAGCGAGTCCCGGAGGGTCACGGAGCGGTCGCGGGCCGCCTGGACGTAGTGAACGAACTCGTGGGCGAGCACGTAGTGGACGGTCCGGGAGTCGTTCGCGCCGGTGTACATGGTGATCGCGCCGGTTCCGAGGTTCGTCCGGCCGTTCTCGAGAGTGGCGGCCTCGCTCTCGTTCAGACCTCCCTCTGAGTCGACGCCCATGACCTCGAAGAACGCGGGCGCGGGGTCGAACCCGGGATCGTTTCCGCTCGCGTTCCGCCGATCCGCGGGTGTGACCACCCTGATCGAGTCGGGAGGAGTCACGTTCGTCCCGGTCAGGCGGGTCACCCTATCGAAGGCAGTGCCGGGATCGACCGGGAGGCCAGCACCCTCGACCGCGATCTCCCCGGAGTCACCCGGCGCAGTTTCGTCCTGAAAGGGTGCGGCACACCCCGCAATCAGGATCACGACCGCGAGCGCGACCGTGAGTCGTGGAGACGGTTCAGTCATCGTCGTGGGAACGGAGCGTTCAGGTCCCGGGATCGGTGCCGTTGAGTATCTCCGAGAGCGGAACCGCGCTCGACGCTGCCTCCGGGAGGTCGATCGAGACCGACGACGTGTAGTTGTACTCGAAATCGAACGACTGTCGGAGCGTGACCTCCTGACCCTGGGCCACCACCTGGCTCTCCAACTCGCCGGTGACCCGCAACGGGCGGTTCGTGTCGGCTGCGACCCGGAAGGTGTAGGTGGCGTCAGTCAGCGAGTACGTGCTCTCATTGAACTGAGTTCCGGGCCCCCCGACCAGCTCGGCGAACAGGTCCTCGAGTTGCTCGGGGTCGGCGTCCGCCTCGATCCGATAGACGTCCCGTCCGTCGATCGTTTCCGTTCCATTTGCTTCGAACGACGCCGTCTCGAGCACCCGGGACTGCCGGGCCAGGGGGTCGGCGGCCCGGAACGCTCGCGTGACGTTTCCCTCTGTGTCGACTTCGATCCACTCCGTGGAGAACTGCTGGACGTACACCGGGCTCCGTTGGTACACCGTCTCGTTCGCGAGGTAGGTGTCGGTCCGGATGGTGCGTCCGAGAACGGTCTGGTTCGTGGTGCGGTGCAGTCGCTGGTCCGCACGGTTCACGTCGACACGTTGCTCGGTCTCGACGCTCTGACGTTGGGGACCGATTATCGTTTGCGTCTGCGTCGCCTCGACGCGGTACTTCTCGACCGACGCGATCGACTCGATCACTTGCTCGCTGATGTCGTCGGGAATCGTCCCGTTTGTCTCTCCCGGCCCCGCGTCGGTCTGGTCTCCCCCTGTGTCCAGTGCACTACATCCCGCCAGCGTGACTGACAAGGCGAGCACGACCGCGAAAAGCAGGCGCTGTCGTCTCATTACGTCCAGTTCAGTCCGACGGTAGTAAAATTCCTTCGGGGTGTTGCACGTCCGGAGAGTCCGAACGCAGGCTTCGAATTATCAATACTTCTGTCCGACAGTGTATACACCCGGACGTGACTCTGTTAACTGCCACGACACCAGATTAGTACATTCGG
>JBDGQL010000277.1:0-7132 GCA_042219105.1 Karumarchaeum halophilus (SeqCode)
TTGGTTACATCGGGGTGTAAAGCTAGGACTTATGATCGGGGCGATACGTGTTGTAGTATGAACCACGACCGCGTTCGTGAGGCAGATCCGGCGGTGGCTGACGCTCTCGCCGCCGAGGTCGACCGACAGCACCACACGCTTGCGATGATCGCCTCGGAGAACCACGTCAGCGAGGCCGTCCTCGAAGCACAGGGGTCGGTGCTGACGAATCAGTACGCCGAGGGGTATCCCGGTGAGCGCTACTACGGCGGCTGTGAACACGCCGACACGGTCGAGCAGTTGGCGATCGATCGCGCGAAGGAGCTGTGGGGTGCGGAGTACGTCAACGTCCAGCCCCACTCCGGGTCACAGGCGAACATGGGCGTGTACCTCGCCATGCTTGATCCGGGCGACAAGATCCTCTCTCTCGACCTCAGCCACGGCGGACACCTCTCACATGGCCACGAGATGAACTTCGCCGGGCAGGTGTACGACGTCGAGCAGTACGAGATCGACATCGAGAGCGGACGACTCGACTACGACGCGATCCAGGCACAGGCCGAGGAGTTCGATCCCGACATGATCATTTCGGGCTTTTCGGCGTATCCGCGTCATCCCGACTGGGAGCGGTTCGGCGAGATCGCCGATGCAGTCGACGCGTACCACCTCTCCGACATCGCCCACGTCACCGGACTCATCGCCGCCGGCGTCCATCCCAGTCCCGTCCCTCACGCCGACTTCGTCACCGGATCGACCCACAAGACCATCCGCGCCGGCCGCGGCGGGATCATCATGGCCAACGAGGAGTACGCGGACGCCATCGACGCGGCCATCATCCCCGGAATGCAGGGCGGCCCCCTGATGCACAACATCGCTGGCAAGGCGGTCGGGTTCAAGGAGGCACTCCAGCCGGAGTTCGAGGACTACGCCGAGGCGACCGTCGCGAACGCGAAGGCGCTCGCCGACACCTTCCGAAAGCACGGCTTCTCGTGTGTCTCCGGGGGAACCGACAACCACCTCGTGCTCGTCGACCTCCGGGAGTCCCATCCCGACGTGACCGGCAAGGACGCCGAGACGGCCCTCGAGGACGTGGGAATCGTTCTGAACGCCAACACCGTCCCGGGGGAGACGCGCTCGCCCTTCGTCGCGTCGGGGATCCGTGCCGGTACGCCAGCCCTCACGACGCGGGGATTCGACCAGGAGGAGATCCGGACCGTCGGCGACTGCATCGCCCGCATCGTCGACGCGCCCGACGACGAGGACGTGAAAGCAGACGTGACCGCCACGGTCGAGAACCTCTGTGAGGCCAATCCGATCTACCGCTGATACTGTCGGCTGTGACTCGATGGAGATATTCGCTATGACCCGCGCGCTGTCGCTTGTTAATCACAGTCCGTCGAGTCGCTCCGTCGCGCGCGCCAGCGCAGCCTCGTCGTCCTCGCGCAGGTACGTCCCGACCTCTCGAGTCGCGCACAAGAGCGCCCGGGACTCCGCCGGCGAAACCTCGCCTTCGAGGGCCTCGATCCGTTTGACGTGGTCCCGGAGCCTTTCGAGTGCGGGGGCGGCCGGCCGGCCACAATCTCCGAGCCAGTCGACTGTCTCGCTGCGGTACCGGTCGACGACGTCAGTCAGCGCCAGCCCGTACGGTCCCCACAGCGGTTCGGGGACGGTGTCCGGTTGCTCGCCGTCCGGGGCGCCCGACAGGAGCGCGA
This sequence comes from Karumarchaeum halophilus (SeqCode), assembly GCA_042219105.1. Classification (GTDB taxonomy): domain Archaea; phylum Halobacteriota; class Halobacteria; order Halobacteriales; family Hikarchaeaceae; genus CAYSJP01. The sequence continues at coordinate 1,692 of JBDGQL010000277.1, forward strand.
GAAAGTGTGCCTCGACATCCTCGGTCGGGGTGCGGATCGACCGCCTGAGGTGGGCCGCGACGTACCGGAGGTGGCTCGCTGCGACGACCGTTTCATCCAGGGGTTGCAACTCGCCGGCGTGGACGAATCCCCGGGCGCTAACGTATTCGAGGGTGATCTCTTCGACGTCGGCAGCCACCTCTCGAAGGGGCCGTTGCCCGACGTCGGCCCTGGCGTCGACGAGGTCGAGGTCGACCGGCGCGTCGGTGTGGAACTGGCGATCACCGTCGGCGCTGACGCTGTGAATGCTCCCACAGACGGGGCACGTGACGCTGCCGGTGTCGTAGTATGACCACTTCTCGCCACAGTCCGCGCATCTGCGACGCCCTCGAACCTGCATACCGACTCTCGGTTGCGAGCGCCCAAACCACTTTTGACGCGGCGACCCGGGCGGCCTCCTCGGGTGGGTCGACCGGGGCCGGTAGTTTTAATATGGAGACCGGGAAACGACCACGTGGCGCTTCGTCTGGAGGGCCGAAGCGTCAGCGGGGACCAATTTAGGGCGGCAGCGGGCCCATTCGGCCCGCTTCTTTTCGATGAACCGGCCAGCCCTGCCTGTCGGCGCCGGCCGAGGCGCTGCTCACCGGCGTTTGATGTCGAAGCTCTTGGAGTCGGGCGACATCTCCTGGAGAAGTTCCTTCATCTGGTCCTCGTCGATGCGGTCGCCCAGCCGACCGCTGCCCGCAAGCGAGACGAGCTGCTGTTCCACCTGCTCCGCGAACTGTGGTTTCGTCATCTTGACCGTGTTGAGTCGCTGGCGCGCGCCGTCCGTGAGGTACTGCTTGAGAATGGCCTGCTTCTGGGCCTCGGCCTGTTGTCTCGCCTCCTCGCGGCCCTCTCCGTCACCCTGACCCTCACCCTGTTTCTCTTTGAGTTCCTCGAGGCGCTGCTCGCGCAGTTCGTCGAGTTCATCGTCACGTTCACTCATGTGCGTGCGTTCCCGTTCGGGGGGCAAAACGGTTGCGGAGGCGACGACTGCCGCGTCGTTTCTGCGGTCAGGCGTATCGTTCGAGTTCGGGACGGTCGAGTTCCTCGAGCACGTCGCCGGCAGTCGCGTCGAGCAAGCTCCGGCCCTCCGGGGTGACGACCCGCCCCTTCCCGTCGGGCGGGCGCTCAAGCAGTCCCGCTCCCTCGAGTTCCTGAATGATCGTCCGGATCAGGTTCCCGCTCCCGTCGACGCGGTGCTCCGGCGCGACGCGGTAACGCGTAGAGCCGCTCGATTTGCCGCCGTACCGGGTTCTGAGGCGCTCGACGCCGACCGGGCCGTCGACGGCGACGGTTCGGAGGATGCTCGCGGCGCGCGTGTAGAAGAAGTCCTCCTGCTCGGGCGGGAGTTCGGCGTACGATCCGGCCTTCGCGAATGGCGCCCATTCGGGCTCGTCGACCTCGTCTCGTAACTCCTCAGCGACTGCGTCGATCAGCTCCTCCGTGGGAGCGTCGTAGAGGGTAACCATGGTCGCTACTTCCCCGTGGCGGCGTTTAAACGCATCGTATTCGCCGGGATACGGCGGTGTAGGTTGCCAGTACACCCGGACGTGACTCTGTTACGCGCCACGACACCAGATCAATGCGTTCGGCTCGTGATACCCTGGGTTTGTGACGGCACGGCTCAAACAAATCACGTCCGGGCGTAAAGCTGTCATCAACTGGTGTCGCAACGGGCTGCAACAGACGCGCGTTGTATTCATCACTACGTTTCTATCAATACCCGATCAATTAACTCTCGATCCGTCGGTGTTGCGCCTCGTCATACTGTCGGTCACGACTCGGTGGAGATATTCGACACCCCGGGGTGGCGAGTTCCCCCACGAACTTGTGACCGATAGTATCAGGACACCCGCTGGTACGCGCCCAGCCGCGTCCCATCGAGCAGGTACGCCTGACCGTCCGCCAGTCCGCCCGGAAGAAAGGGCGCGAGAAAGGACTGGCCCGCGACGTTGATCCAGGTGCCGCCGGCGACCTCGTTGAACGCCGGGAACACGACGAGTTCCCCGTCGATTCCGGCAACGGTCCCGCCGTCAGCCTCGACATCGTCGGCGTGCTTCTCGAACGCGTCCGCCGCGAGGTCGCCGCGGAGCCAGGCGCGCTCGATCCGACATCCTCCGACGGCGTCCTCCAGACGGACCTGGGGGTGTTCGTGCCCGACACAGACCACGTCCGCGTCCAGAACGGCCGGGGCGGGCCAGGTGTGGCCGTGGGCGAACCCCACGTCGCCAATTCGAGTACCCCTACCGCCCGTCACCTCGGCGTCGATGGCCGTCTCGATGTCGCCGTCGTGGTTTCCTTTCACCACTATGATGGAAACCGCATCCGGGACCGCGGACAGCAGCTCGCGGAGTTCCTCCTGCTCGTCCCCGCCTGGTTCGCCGATCCCGTGAGTGAGGTCGCCGAGGAAGATGACACGGTCAGGGTCGGTTCGATCGAGGATCGCGCGGAGTCGCTTCCGGCGCGCGGCAGCGTTGCTGTCGATCTCGACGCCGTCCCCGCGGAGCGCGGCCTCGATCCCCGCGTGATAGTCCGCGATCACGAGGGCACGCTCGTCGTCGAGATCCACGGTCGCGGCGGGTTCGTCCGGAACGGGATCGACGGGGGCCATTTAGATGGCCTTGAGCAGGCCGTCGCCGGGTTCGTAGCAGGTGCCGCTCATGAGGGCGTCTTGGATCGCGTCCTCGACTTCCTCCGAGTCGGCACCGTGTTCGTCGCTTACGATCTCTATTACGGCGGCCCTGTCGGCGCCGTCACCCGAGTCGAGGTCGCGCATGGCCTCGACGACCGCGTCTTCGAGGTCGACATCGGTAGCCGGCTCCTCGCTCGTCTCGCTGTCCTCCTTCGTGTCCGACTCGGTTCCAAGGGACTCCGTTTCCTCCCGTGGTTCGTCGTCCTCGGGATTCGGCACGTCGAGGTCGGAATCACCCGGCTCGTCGACCTCCACGCCGGTGCTAAACTCCGTTCCGAACTCCGACTCGATCTCCTCGCGCTCACCCTCGGCGAACTCGTACATCTCGTCGATCCCTGCATCCGGTTCGTCGATCCCTGCGTCCGGTTCGTCGGCCCTCGACGCGATCTCCGTGAGGTCTTCCCCGGAACTGCTCGACGCTGCCGTCGATTCGGATGTCGACCTACTGGACGTGGACGTTTCGGCTTCCCCCGCAGATTCGGTGGCGGACGAGCCGTCAGTGGCGTCCAGTGAACTCCCGGCCTTGGTGGACGAATCCCCGGCGGCGGTGAACGACTCGTCGATGCCGAGGTCCACGTCCGTGGCACCGCCCTCGTCGGGCGCGAGACCGAGCGGTGTGACTTTCCCGCGCTCTCCGGCGACAACCTCGACTGCCTCGATCGCCATCACCCGGATCGCTTCGAGGTAGGCAGGCGTCGTGTCGTAGTGGTCGACCGCCAGCGGGATCCCGGCCGCGAGGCCGTGATCGACGCCGTCGGCCTCCAGTGACGTGGTCAACTCCTCGCCGCGCGCCTCGCGCTCTATGCCGTCGGCGACGGCGGCGATCCGACCGAGGGTGTGTCGCGCCGTCCCGACGGTCCAGCGATCACGGGTGTCGGCGTCGACCTCGTTGATCGACTCCGGGCGGACGGACGTGTAGATCGTCTCCGTGTCTTCCGGCTGGAACGTCCGTGCTTTTCCGGTGACCGCAACGAACGCCGGCGGGTCCAGGCGCTCCAGGGCGGTCAGGGCGTCGGGCTGGTACTGCCCGGCGTAGACGACGAACGCTCCGGTCGGGTCGACGATCCGCCCCCGGAGCATCTCCTCGTTGACGCGCTCGACCTCGGTGAGCACGCCAACGACGAACAGCCGGTTCACCCGCGCCCCGGTAGGCGTGACGACGTAGTTCGGGGCGCGCTCGTCGACCTCGTTTTCGGTGTACTGGAAATCGGCGTCGTCGTACTCCGCGGCGAAGACGCGGTAGGCGACCTCGCGGCGGCCGGCGCCGGACTGCTCGTCGGTGCTCATCGCGCGACCTCCTCAAGAAAGGCCTCGGCCCGGGCGACCGGATCCACATCGATCAGTTCGAACGACTCGGCGTTGAGGTTCGCGCCGTAGTCGTCGATCGAGAGATTCCCCCGGACCCTGGCTTCGCGGCCGACGATTTCCTCGCGAATCGCGTCGGCGACGACCTCCTGATCCATGGCCTCCTTCGCCGCTTCGCGCGCCGCCTCGATCCCGCCGCCGTAGATATCGGCGGTGAGCTCTGCGTCGAGGATCGCGGTGAGCGCGCCGGTACCATCGTCGAGGATCGCCTTCACGCGCAGGTCGTCCTCAGCATCGACTTCACCGTGGGTCCGACACTGGCCCTTCTGGACCATCCGGCCACACTCCGGACAGCGCTGGATGAGACCCGATCCGTCGCGAACGCCGACGATGTCAGCCTCGACTTCGACGTCGAACGCGCCACCTGTCTCGACCGCCTCGCGGACGGTGAGCCGGGTCGCGTTGGTGACCGTGACCCTCTGATCCAGGGGCGTAACGGTCGAGAACTCCGAGACGTTCACCGACGGGACGCCGCGAAACTCCCGTACGTAGACATCCTCGATTCGGAGGCTCGCGCCCTCACTGATCGCGCCGTGGGGATCCCAGTCGGTGAACGGCAGCCGGGCGGTGTCGTCGCCGAGAACCCCGCTCAGAATCTCCGTCTCGCCGTCGCGGCCGTCGATGGTGCGCTCGTTGACGTCGACGGCGCGCACCTCGACCGACCGTCCCCGATCACCCGGTTCGAGATCGATCAGGTCGCGCTCGCCGCCGACATCGTAAGGAACGTCCAGATCCGGGGCGGGCGTCACGCTCGTGGACTCGCCGAGGTTGAGTTCCGGCTCTCCCTCCCACTCCCGGACGTTCGCGTTGCCGATGGCGACCGTATCGCCGGGTTCGAGGCCGAACTCCTCCCAGGCCGTGTAGGATATCCGACCGGTCTCGTCGGCGAGTTCCCCCTCGACGATGACCTGATTTTCGCCCTGGTAGCGGATCGAGCGTTTCCCGGCGGTGAGCACCACCGCGGTGACGCTCGCGCTCGCGCTGTCGGTGATTATTTCGGCGACATCGGTCGGCTCCGGTTCGCCGTCGGCGGAGTCACCGTCGCCGTACTTCCGGCGGAGGCTCCCTTTCGCCTCCTCAACCGGAACGCTGTACTCCAGCAGGTTCTGTAGGTCCGTCTTGACCTCCTCTTTGTCGACGCCGAGGTCGGAGGCGAGTTCCTCGGCATGGGTGTCTACGTCCATCAGAACAAAGTTGGGGCGGGTCGACTAATAAAAGATTGCTCGCCGGACCAGCCTGACGCGCTTTCGAAATGCTTTTTCACGGCGTTCCCATCCGATCAGACGCACGCCGCCTTAGCTCAGATTGGGAGAGCACTCGACTGAAGATCGAGCTGTCCCCGGTTCAAATCCGGGAGGCG
>JBDGQL010000233.1:0-7085 GCA_042219105.1 Karumarchaeum halophilus (SeqCode)
ATACATGACGGGTAACGCCGACACCTCGGAATCATCGACGCTTTCCCCGGATGACGCTTTCGGGGTGCTGGGAAACGAAACTCGTATAGAGATCCTCCGCGCGCTGGGGGATGCGGACGGTCCGCTTTCGTTCTCCGAACTCCACGATCGCGTAGGGACGCGCGACTCCGGGCAGTTCAACTACCATCTCGAACGTCTCACCGGCCACTTCGTCCGGAAGGCCGAGGACGGGTACGTGCTTCGGCGGGCGGGACGGCGTGTGATCGAGGCGGTGCTCTCGGGTGCGCTGACGGACGACCCGACGCTCGAACGAACACGCCCCGAAGAGTCGTGCTGGCGCTGTGGCGCGCCGATCGAAATCAACTGGAATGCCGGCAGCGTGGAGATGTACTGCACGGAGTGTGCGGGCAGGTACGAACGACGGCACGATGATGGCAGTCGCGGGGATACGGTGGGCGAGGGGTACCTGGGACGACTTCCGTTCCCACCCGCCGGTCTCGAGAACCGTGCGCCGGGGGAGATCCTGCGGACTGCCTGGACCTGGGGGAATCTCGAGATACTGTCGATGTCCAGTGGCATCTGTCCGCGGTGCTCGGCGACCGTCGAGGAGACCATTCACGTGTGTGAAACCCACGACGCCGGCGACGGCCTCTGTGATTCCTGCGGGGGCCGGTACGCCGCCGGAATCAGTTTCGCATGTACGAACTGTGTCTTCGACGCCGGCGCCGGGTTCGCCATCGCGCTCATATCCCACACCGCCTTGCTGTCCTTCATCACCAGCCACGGGCTCAACCCGATCTCTCCCGATTCCGTTCGGCGGATCAACGAGGTCCACGCCGATTACGAGGAGGAGATCATCTCGACCGATCCTCTCGAGGCCCGATTCACCTTCCACATCGACGACGACGCCCTCACGTTGACCGTTGAGGGAACGACAGTGACTGATACTGACTGTTCTCGTCTCTAACCGGTGGTTGCCGTCACCGGGGGGTGAGCGCCGACCGTTCGGGTGTGAACTGCAATACTACCGATCCTTACTATATGCCTCTCTTACGCCGGGTATTTGTAGAAAGATATAAATAGTAAAAAGACTAACTGTGGGTAAGGATAATGTCCCAAGATCCGCGTTCAGCGCCTTCCGCGCTGGTCGAATCGTATGAGTATGGGGACCTGACCGTAATCGCGATTGACCTCGGTCCGGAGGCTGACCCGACCGTCGACGTCGTGGACGGAATCGCGATCCTCGTCGTCGATGGCGAACAACGCGAGTTCGAACTCCCTTCCGGGGCCGTGCAAGGGATTAACTCCAACGGCGTCGTTACCTTCGAGGTGGACGAATGAAACTCACTGTCAGACCCCTCAAGCAGAAGGACGCGGGCCGGGGACTCGCGGCGCTCGATCCCCGCGCCGCCGACGAACTCGACGTCAACAGCGGCGACTACATCGTCATCGAGGGCACGGAGAGCCGCGCCGTGGCGCGCGTCTGGCCGGGGTATCCCGAGGACCAGGGCCAGGGCGTGATCCGGATTGACGGTCGTCTCCGCCAGGAGGCGGACGTCGGTATCGACGACCAGGTCACGGTCGAGCCGGCGGACGTCAGCCCCGCCGACCAGATCACGGTCGCACTCCCCCAGAACCTCCGCATTCAGGGTAACATCGCTCCGCTGATACGGGAGCGTCTCTCGGGGCGACCGGTCACCAAGGGCCAGGACATCCGGGTCGGTTTCAGCATGCTCGGCGCCGGGTCGGGTCAGACCATCCCGATCCGGATCGCCGACACGACGCCTTCCGGAACTGTCGTCGTCACCGAAAACACCGAGATCGGGATCTCCGAGCGTCCAGCCGAAGACGTCACCGCTGGCGGTGCCGCCGCCGGTCAGGACACGCCCGACGTGACCTACGAGGACATCGGCGGTCTGGAACGGGAGCTCGAACAGGTCCGCGAGATGATCGAGTTGCCGATGCGCCACCCCGAGCTGTTCGGCCGGCTGGGCATCGAGCCCCCGAAGGGCGTACTCCTGCACGGCCCGCCGGGAACCGGCAAGACCCTCATCGCCAAGGCCGTCGCAAACGAGATCGATGCCTCCTTTCACACGATCTCCGGGCCGGAGATCATGAGCAAGTACTACGGCGAAAGCGAGGAGAAACTCCGGGAGATCTTCGAGGAGGCCGAGGAGTCGGCACCGGCGATCGTGTTCGTCGACGAGCTCGACTCCATCGCGCCCAAGCGCGAGGACGCTGGCGGCGACGTCGAGCGCCGTGTGGTCGCACAGCTGCTCAGCCTGATGGACGGCCTCGAGGAGCGCGGCGAGGTCGTGGTGATCGCCGCCACGAACAGGGTGGACGCAATCGATCCCGCCCTGCGCCGGGGGGGTCGCTTCGACCGCGAGATCGAGATCGGCGTCCCCGACCGGGACGGCCGTCTGGAGATCCTCCAGGTCCACACCCGCGGGATGCCCCTGTCGAACTCCGTGGACATCGAGCAGTACGCCGACAGCACCCACGGCTTCGTTGGCGCCGACATCGAGCAGCTCGCGAAGGAAGCCGCCATGACCGCGTTGCGGCGCGTACGCCCACAGCTCGATCTGGAGGCCGACGAAATCCCGGCCGACGCCCTCGAGTCGATCAAGGTGACCGAGTCGGACTTCAAGCAGGCGCTTCGTGGTATCGATCCCTCGGCCCTGCGCGAGATCTTTGCCGAAGTTCCCGACGTGTCCTGGGCGGACGTGGGCGGACTCGAAGACACCAAGGAACGCCTCCGAGAGACGATCCAGTGGCCACTGGACTACCCGCAGGTGTTCGAGACCCTCGACATGGAAGCTGCAAAGGGCGTCATGCTGTACGGGCCGCCCGGCACCGGTAAGACCCTGCTGGCGAAGGCCGTCGCCAACGAGGCCGAGTCGAACTTCATCTCCATCAAGGGGCCCGAACTGCTGAACAAGTACGTCGGCGAATCGGAGAAAGGCGTCCGCGAGGTGTTCCAGAAGGCTCGCGAGAACGCTCCTACCGTCGTCTTCTTCGACGAGATCGACTCTATCGCCGTCGAGCGCGGCACCAACACTGGCGACTCCGGTGTCAGCGAGCGGGTCGTCTCCCAGCTCCTGACCGAACTCGACGGGCTCGAGGAGCTGGAGGACGTGGTCGTGATCGCCACCACGAACCGCCCGGACCTGATCGATACGGCGCTGTTGCGCCCGGGGCGGCTCGACCGGCAGGTTCACGTGCCCGTCCCCGACGAGGACGGCCGCCGGAAGATCTTCGAGGTCCACACCCGCGACAAGCCTATCGCCGACGACGTCGACCTCGGGCGACTCGCGGGCGAGACTGACGGCTACGTCGGTGCCGACATCGAGTCCGTCTGCCGGGAGGCCTCGATGACCGCCAGCCGGGAGTTCATCGGCTCCGTCGATCCCGAGGAGATCGGCGACTCCGTCGGCAACGTTCGGATCTCCCGCGCACACTTCGAGGAGGCCCTAGAGGAGGTCGGCCCGAGCGTCGACCAGGAAACCAGGGAGCGCTATGAGGGTCTCCAGTCCGAGATCGGCCACGAGGCACCTGGCCAGGACGAACCCGCCGTGGGCCGGACCTTCCAGTAAGTTCGTTTCTCCCCCGGACGCCCGTCGTGTCCGGCGCGAACCGATGCACTCAGGATCGTCCATCTGCGAGTGCCGACCGTGAACGACCGCACGACACGGCTGTTGCGGCTCGCCGCCACACAGCTCGCCATCTTCGTCGGGATGATCCACTTCTGGCTCGGCGCCCGCAACTGGAGCGCCTATCTTGCTGGCGGCAACGTCGTTCCCCCTGATATCCGCGGGCCGCTGTTTCTCGTCTCGGGCCTCGTGTTGATGATTGGCGCCGCAATCGTCATGGTCGAGGACATCACCGACCGTCGCGTCTACGTCGGCGGCATCGTACTCTCGGCCGCCTATCTCGTCGGATACTACGCCTGGCATCTCGGTGGCCACTCGTTTCTGTCCGGTGGTACCAGGAACGCAGATATCGGTGGCCACAGCAACCCGATCGAGTTCCTCGTCTCACACACGTTCGTTTTCAACGACCCGGTGACGTTCTTCTCCCTCCTGACGGAGGCGGCCCTGCTGGTTCTCCTACTGGTCCTCCTGGGTCGCCCTGAACCCGATATCTGATCCCGTCGCCGGCTACAGGCCGATCGCCACGCTCGCGCCCTCAGAGAGATTCTGGACCGGTAGTTCGTAGTGGACGATCGCAAACACTGCCGCGAGTTCGATCGCCGTCACCAGAAGCGTCATCGCGTCGGCGTACTTGCTAGAGGTGGACACGCCGATCGGAAGGCCGAACTCCTCGTCCGTGAGTGGGTAAAACAGCGCGATCCCGCGTTTCGAGCCCATCACGTCCAGCACGTAGTGGGTGAGAACGCCCATCCAGACGTAGTGCATAGTCGCGAACCACTCCGGCCAGAAGTACAGCGCGACGATCAGCGGGAGGTTGTGTAGCGTTTTCCGGTGTTTTCCAAACGCCGTATCGATGTCGGGGAGCATGGCCCCGAGCACGATCGGTAGCCCGACGGTCGCGATGGTCTCGAAGGTCTCGACGTCGCCCGACGGTTCGAGAATATACCCCACGCCGATTGCGAGCAGGGCCCCGTTTATCACGTGCCCGCGCTTGTTCATCGATCGTACCTGTTCTCCCACGTTATTAAAAACCCACGGTCACGTCGCCGGATTTTGCCCCCGTCAGTCAGACGTCTGACACGGATCGTCGCGGTGTCCCACTGTTCTCATAGAGTCGATTACTCATTGCGGGATTCACGACTCGGCCACGCGTTCCGCGAGGAGTGCGAGCGCGGCCCTGGCGCTTCGCTCCCTGACGGTCCCTCTGTCGCCATCGAACGCGTGGGTCTCGGCCGCCGCGTGGGATCGTTCGCTCCCCCAGGGCGCGGCGTGCGCAACGGCGACGTGAGTCGTGCCGACTGGCTTGTCGGGCGTTCCACCGTCAGGGCCGGCGACGCCGGTGGTCGCAAGTCCCCACGTCGCGTCGGCAACGTCCCGGGCGCGCCTCGCGAGCTGGCGTGTGACGGGCTCGCTTACGACGCCCTCCGCGTCGAGTTCCTCGCGTGTGACTCCTGTCTGTTCGCGCAGCGAGTCATAGGAGTACGGTACGAACCCACGGTCGACGTACTCGCTCGCGCCCGGCACCGCGGTCAGGAGCGCCGTGACCATGCCCCCTGTGACGGTCTCCGCGACCGCGACCGTGGCGTCGTGTTCGCGCAGCCGTTCTCCGACGGTTTTCTCGATCGGTGGCTCCCCCGCCAGCGCGTGCATGAGATGTCTTTTGGTGCGAGCCGAAAAAAAACCGCGACCGACAGCGTATAGAAGACGCCACCACTATCATCCGTTGATGCACACGCGTGGTTCGTTCGCGCCGGAGACGGCGACACAGGCCCGCGAACGCTACGAGGCGGTCGGACCGACCGCTCAGATCCTGCTCAAGCAGGTCGCAAAGGCGATGAAATTCGATTCCGAGGAGTACGAGCGCCGCGTCACCTCCGAAGTGGTCGAGACTGCCCGCGAGGTTCTGTTCGCCGCCGACCTCCACGTCCGCGTCGGCACCCGCGAGGAGTACGAGAACTGGCTCGGGGGGCGCGAGTACGAGGTGACAGAGCGCGGAAATCCGAACGTCTCCCGCGTCGCCTGGCACGCCGCGCCGTTCGCGGAGGCGGTCGTGGCCGCGACGTTCGAACACGAGGAGGACGCCGCCGTCGAGACGCTCCGCCGGCAGGCGTTCGGCAGCGTGTACCGCGGGATTGTATGAGACATCCAGCCATGACCGACGAACACCCCGGGACGGACACACCGCGGGCAAAACACGACGAAACGCGACACGACTGGCCGGTCCGCGAGTCGGTCACGGAGTACGAGACCGGGTGGTACGCGGGCGGGTACGACCGGGTCGAACAGCCCGACGGCTCCGGGAAAAAGTACTACTGGGCGGAGCTACCGCCCGCAGTCGTGATCGTCGCCGTCCGGGATGAGTCGGTGATTTTCGTCGAGCAGTACCGCCCGACGATCCGCGAGCACTGTCTCGAACTCCCCGCCGGAATCGTCGAGGACGGCGAGAGCTACGAGGAGGCCGCAGCGCGCGAACTTCGCGAGGAGACGGGGTTCGATCCCGGGGAGACGACGCTACTGGAGTCGTTCTGGGTGGCGACGGGGGTCCTGCGCCACGAGCGCGGCATCGTCTTCGCCACGGGGCTGGATCAGGCCGACCGGGAACTCGACGAAAACGAGTTCCTGTCGGTTACTCGCTACCCCGTCGGTGGAGTCCTCGAGCGCGCGCGGGAATCGCCGGCGAACGACGCGACGATCGAGGCGCTCCTGCTCGCGAAAGCCGACGGGTACCTGAAATGACGATTTCTGATAACCAGATCGCGTGCCCGACCCGGGCGGAAGACGAGATCAGGCGACGTTAAATCCCTTCTCGCGCAGGAAATCGCCGACCCGATCGGAGTGGTCCCCCTGGAGTTCGATCGAGCCATCCTCGACGGTTCCGCCGCAGGCGAACTTCGATTTGAGGTCCGACGAGAGGCCGTCGAGGTCGACATCCTTCGGGTCGAACCCTTCGATGATCGTTACCTCCTTGCCGTATCGGCGCTCGTCGATTCGGATCGTGATCTCCTGTGATTCCTTTGCGACATCTTCACAAACACATAGCTCGTCGGGGAGCCCGCACGTCGAGCAGACTTCCGCCATTACAGCCAAAAAATACATCACCGTCATACAAAACACTATCGGGTGGCGATTGGACAACTGTCGACATGCTTCTGTCTTTGCATCAAAATACCAGGAACCTGATTACTTGTGGTACATCTCGTCCGTCGCAAAAGGAGTTCATTCGCCACCCTGGGTGTCGTATCACGTCACGAACCCGACAGTATCAGTTGGTGTCGGATCTCTAGACCAACCTCCCAATGACGACGAGCACCGCCAGCGTCATGGCGATCGTGGTCTCGGTGAGTGTTATCATTGGATCTACAGGCGGAACAGGCCGAGTGCCTCGGGGCTTGACCCCGAGGGTGAAGGCCGTAAGCTCGGCTAAACGTGTTC